>JAQBEX010000186.1:0-50501 GCA_032123675.1 Actinomycetes bacterium | reverse complement strand
TGACCGCCCAGCAGCCCGAGGTGAACATGGTCCGCGTGGCCATCCAGGCGCTCGCGGCGGTGCTCGGCGGAACCCAGAGCCTGCACACGAACTCCTTCGATGAGGCCATCGCGCTGCCGACCGAGAAGGCCGCGCGGCTTGCCCTGCGCACCCAGCAGGTCATCGCCTACGAGTCCGACGTCACCAAGACGGTCGACCCCTTCGCCGGCTCCTACGCGATCGAGTCGCTGACCAACGACGTGGAGGCGGGCGCCCGGGACCTCATGGACAAGGTTGCCGAGATGGGTGGAGCGGTGGCTGCCATCGAGAACGGCTTCCAGAAGGGCGAGATCGAGCGTTCGGCCTACCGGATCGCCAATGAGATCGACTCCGGCGAGCGCGTGGTCGTCGGGGTCAACAAGTTCACCACCGATTCCGACGAGCCCTACGAGCCGCTGAAGGTCAACCCGGCGATCGAGGCTGAGCAGCGGGCCCGACTGGAGAAGCTGCGCGCTGAGCGCGGCGACATCAGCGGCCTGCTCGAGGCCGTCCGGGCGGCCGCCCGCGGTTCCGACAACGTCCTGTACCCGATGCGCGAGGCGCTCAAGGCGCGGGCCACTGTCGGCGAGGTCAGCACCGCCCTGCGCGACGTGTGGGGTGAGTACGTGCCCCACGACGTGTTCTGACGTCGCTCGGCTGGGACCCCGCCGCTGGGCGGGGCGCGGCTCGGGCAGCACCCGCGAGGGGGCGCGCATCGTAACCGAATTGTGTCCAAGCGCACCCGGAAATGGCGCGGGTGCGCTGTGCCTCGAGGCTATCCTCGATGGTTGACGTGGTCTGGCGCCGACTCAGGCGCCTCGTCGTATGGAGATGGAGAACGAATGAAGACTCGCTTGCTCGCTGTGAGTGCCGTCGCGGCACTCGCCCTGGCCGCCTGTGGCGAAGCCCCCGACGAGAATACGGATGCCGGCTCGGCCTCGGGCAGTGCTGCGACCGCTGACTTCCTCGGGTGCATGGTCACCGACCAGGGCGGTATCGACGACCGCTCCTTCAACGCCTCCGCGTGGGCCGGGCTGCAGGCCGCTGAGGCCAGTCAGGGCATCAAGGCCAAGTACGTGACCAGCAAGTCCGAGTCGGACTACACCCCCAACGTCAACAGCCTCGTTGCTGAGGACTGCGGAATCATCGTCACCGTCGGCTTCTCGCTGGGTGACGCCACGAGGACCGCCGCCAACGAGAACGCCGACGAGAGGTTCACCATCGTCGACGAGAACCCGACCAACGACGGCGAGCCCATCGAGAACGTCAAGCCGCTGCTGTTCAACACCGCTGAGGCCGCCTACCTCGGCGGGTACCTGGCTGCGGGCATGACCGAGAGCGGCACTGTTGCCACCTTCGGCGGGATCAAGCTCCCGACGGTTGCGGTCTTCATGGACGGCTTCGCCGATGGCGTCGACAAGTACAACGAGGACAACGACGCCGACGTCAAGTTGCTCGGCTGGGACAAGGCCAAGCAGGACGGCTCCTTCGCCGGCAAGTTCGACTCCCCGACCGACGGCAAGAACCTGGCCAAGAACTTCATCCAGCAGGGTGCGGACATCATCATGCCGGTCGCCGGTGGCACCGGACTGGGTGCGGCCGCTGCTGCCCAGGAGTCCGGTGGCGACGTGTCCATCATCTGGGTCGACCAGGACGGCTACGAGTCCGCGGCGCAGTACAAGGATGTCTTCCTGACCACGGTCGAGAAGAACATCGCCAACTCCGTCGAGACCGCGATCACCGAAACGGTCAGTGGCAGCTTCAACAACACGCCCTACATCGGGACGCTTGCCAACGACGGCGTGGGGCTGGCCCCGTACCACGACTTCGAGGGCGCGGTCCCGCCCGAGCTCAACACGCAGATCGAGGAGCTCAAGCAGCAGATCGTCGACGGGACGATCACGGTCGAGTCGAGCAACTCGCCGCAGAGCTGACGTCTCCCGCTCGCTGACCGCAGCCCCTGCCGCCATTGCGCGGCGGGGGCTGCGGCATGTCCGGATGGGTGATTGATGTCGAAACGCCGACTCTGAGCAGGAGTCGCTGCATCCCGCCTCGCTAGGGTGCGAGAAGCCCATTGTCAGGAGTCGGAGGTCGGCCGTGAAGCTGGAACTGCGGGGTATCACCAAGAGGTTCGGCACGTTCACGGCCAACGACGACATAGATCTCACCGTGGAGCCCGGTGAGATTCACTGCCTCCTCGGGGAGAACGGCGCGGGCAAGTCGACGTTGATGAACACGCTCTTCGGCCTCTACCGGCCGGATGAGGGCCAGATCGTCATCGACGGCACGGACGTCCATTTCCATGATCCCGGCGATGCCATGGACGCCGGGATCGGCATGGTCCACCAGCACTTCATGCTGGTCCCGGTCTTCACCGTGGCCGAGAACGTCATGCTCGGCCACGAGCTGACCAAGGGGGGGCTGCTGGACATCGAGGCTGCCCGCAACCAGGTCCTCGAGCTGTCCAAGCTCTACAACCTCGAGGTGGATCCAGATGCGCTGGTCGAGGACCTCCCTGTCGGGGTCCAGCAGCGGGTCGAGATCATCAAGGCGCTTGTCAAGGACGCCCAGATCCTGATCCTCGACGAGCCGACCGCGGTGCTCACCCCTCAGGAGACTGATGAGCTGCTCGAGATCATCCGACAGCTGAAGGCGAGTGGGCGCTCGATCGTGATGATCAGCCACAAGCTCCGTGAGATCAAGGCGGTCGCCGACCGGATCACCGTCATCCGGCGCGGCAAGGTGGTGGGCACCGCGCTGCCGACGGACTCCGAGACCGACCTGGCGGCGATGATGGTCGGGCGTGCGGTCAGCCTCAAGGTCGACAAGGAGGAGGCGGATCCCAAGGACGTCGTGCTCCAGATCCGCGGCCTGACCGTGCGGTCGGAGACCGGGCAGGCGATGGTCGATTCCGTGGACCTGGACGTGCGTGGCGGTGAGGTGGTCTGCATCGCCGGGGTACAGGGCAATGGGCAGACCGAGCTGACCCAGGCGATCCTCGGCCTGCAGCACACGGTCACCGGGTCGGTCATGCTCAATGGTGAGGAGTTGCTGGGGCTTTCCACCCGTCGGGTCCTCGACTCCGGGATCGGGTTCGTGCCCGAGGATCGCTCGGACGACGGATTGGTGGGCTCGTTCTCCATCGCCGAGAACATGATCCTCGACCAGTACCGCAACGAACCCTTCGCCAAGGGCGTGATGATGAAGCCGTCGGTCATCGCGGCGCATGCCGAGGAGAAGGCTGAGGAGTTCGACGTCCGCACGACGGGCGTGCAGCTGCCGGCATCGTCGCTCTCCGGCGGCAACCAGCAGAAGGTCGTCCTGGCCCGGGAGCTGTCCAAGCCGGTCGTGTCACTGTTCCTTGCCTCGCAGCCGACCCGTGGTGTCGACGTGGGTGCCATCGAGTTCGTCCACAAGCGGGTGATCGCCGAACGCGACGCAGGTGTGGCGGTGCTCATCGTCTCCACTGAGCTCGACGAGGTGGCGGCACTGGCCGATCGGGTCGCGGTGATGTACAGCGGCAAGATCATCGGCATCGTCCCACCGGACACCCCACGTGGCGTGCTTGGCCTGATGATGGCCGGCGTTCCGCAGGACGCAGCCGCGCACGACGCCGCCGCGGGCGCTGACGAGGAGGGCGCGAAGTGAGCAACACCGAGCTGCTGACCGAGGCCACTGCACCCGTCCCCGAGACGAACAAGCCGCGGAGGTACTGGCTCGACCAGGTCATCCTCTACGCGCTGTCGTTCCTGCTCGCCCTGGTGATCAGCGGAATCCTGATCGCCTTCGCCAACCCGGACGTGCGCGACGCGTCCCAGTACTTCTTCTCAGCGCCGATGGACACGCTGTCGGCGGCATGGACGGCGATCTCCGAGGCGTACAAGGCGCTCTTCTCCGGTTCGGTGATCAACTTCAGCGCCTACACGGTCTCCGATGCCCTCAAACCCTTCACCGAGACCCTGTACACCTCCACCTCACTGATCTTCGCCGGCCTCGCAGTCGCGCTGCCATTCCGCGCGGGCCTGTTCAACATCGGTGCCCAGGGCCAGCTGATCCTGGGTGCCATCTTTGCCGGGTACGTGGGGTTCACGTTCTCGATGCCCTTCCCGGTGCACCTGATCGTCGCGATCGGAGCCGGCATCCTCGGCGGCGCGATCTGGGGCGGCATTGCGGGCGCGCTGAAGTCCCAGACCGGTGCTCATGAGGTGATCGTCACGATCATGCTCAACTGGATCGCCATCTACTTCCTGCAGTTCCTCCTCACGAAGGACGCCTTCCAGCGCGAGGGTCGGGACGACCCCCTGAGCCCGGCGGTCGACACCGCGGCCCGTCTGCCCAAGATCCTGGGCGACGACTACCGGCTCAACCTCGGGTTCATCCTCGCCCTGCTCGCGGCGGGCTTCGTCTGGTGGTTGCTGGAGCGCTCGACGGTCGGCTTCGAGTTCCGAGCAGTGGGTGCCAACCCCAACGCGGCGCGCACCGCCGGCATCAACGTCAAGCGCGCGCTCTTCAGCGTGATGGCGATCGCTGGTGGCCTGGCTGGGCTTGCCGGCATGAACCAGATCCTCGGCGGCGCGACGGAGTATGCCTTGGGCAACGGGATCGCCGGCGAGATCGGTTTCGATGCGATCACCGTCGCCCTGCTCGGCAAGAGCAATCCGATAGGTGTGGTCCTCGCCGGCATCCTGATGGGTGGCCTGCGGGCCGGCGGATCGTCGATGCAGGCAGCGACGTCGACCCCGATCGACATCGTCCTGGTCATGCAGTCACTGATCGTCCTGTTCATCGCGGCGCCACCTCTGGTCCGCAAGATCTTCCGCCTCCGGGCGCCCGAGTCGAAGTAGAAGGAGCCGATCACCATGGCAATCGACACCACGCCCGCATCGGCTGCTCCCGCTGACGCCAAGCCGGAGGCCCAGTTGCCGATCTCGTACAAGGCCCCCATCACGATGGGCGTGCTTGGCGTGATCGCCACGATCTTCTTCGGCCTGCGGGGCACCGCCGGGGAGACCACGACCTTCGTCCTGGCGATGCCCGGCGACACCATCTCGCTGCCGGACCTGACTGTTCCCTCGAAGGCATTCGCACTCGTGATGGGGCTGGTCTGCCTGGCCATCGCCGGGCTGTCCGTCCGGTGGGCCCGCGCACGAAGGTCCACCCCGGCGTGGGCGATCGCCGCGTTCAGCCTGGCCTTCATGGCCTCGTTCCTGACGTGGGTGGTCTCGGGCAAGTCCATCCCGCTGACAGGTCTGCTGCAGGGCTCGCTGCTGCTCAGCGTGCCGCTGATCTTCGGTGCGCTCTCCGGTGTCCTGTGCGAGCGCGCGGGCGTGGTCAACATCGCGATCGAGGGCCAGCTGCTGGCTGGGGCCTTCCTGTCCGCCGTGGTGGGGTCGCTCACCAACAGCCTGCTCGCCGGTCTGATCGCGGCCGTCGTTGCCGGCCTGCTGGTCGGCTGGGTGCTGGCCGTGTTCACCGTCACCTACTTCGTGGACCAGGTGATCGTGGGTGTGGTCGTCAACACCCTGGTCCTGGGCCTGACGTCGTTCTTCTACTCCTCGGTCCTGGACAAGGAGGCCGAGGTCTGGAACAGCCCACCGGTGCTCACGCCGATAGCGATCCCGATCCTGAGCGACATCCCGATCATCGGCCCGATCTTCTTCGACCAGTCGCTGATCGTGTACCTCATGTACGTCATCGCCGCAGCCATCCAGGTCGCGCTGTTCCGGACCAAGTGGGGCCTGCGCGTGCGCGCGGTGGGCGAGCACCCACAAGCTGCGGACACCGTGGGCATCGACGTGAACCGCCTGCGCTTCCGCAACGTGCTCCTCGGTGGCATGGTCTCCGGCCTTGGCGGCGCGTTCTTCACGCTCGGCTCGGTGGGTGCCTTCAGCAAGAACATGACAGCGGGCAAGGGCTTCATCGCCCTGGCCGCCATGATCTTCGGTCGGTGGTCGCCCCTCGGGGCGATCGGCGCGGCCCTGCTGTTCGGCTTCGCCGACCAGTTGCAGAGCGTCCTGAGCATCATCGGCACGCCGATCCCCAGCCAGGTGATGCTCATGGCTCCCTACCTGGCCACGCTGTTCGCTGTCGCCGGCCTCGCCGGTCGGTCGCGGGCGCCGGCTGCCGACGGCAAGCCCTACATCAAGTCGTGACGACCCCGGTGCCGGATCCCAGCGGCATCAACTGGGACGGGCTGCGGGGCAGCGCCGTGGCCGCCCTGGAGCGGGCCTACGCGCCGTACTCGGGCTTCCCGGTGGGGGTCGCCGGCCTGGTCGACGACGGTCGGGTGGTCTCCGGTGCCAACGTGGAGAACGCCTCATACGGCCTGACGCTGTGCGCAGAGTGCTCGATGGTCTCCGCGCTGTGCATGGGCGGCGGGGGCCGGCTGGTTGCGGTGGTCTGCGTCGACCGGAACGGCGCGGACCTGATGCCGTGCGGACGGTGCCGGCAGCTGCTCTGGGAGCACGGCGGTCCCAACTGCCTGGTCCACACCAGCAACGGCATCCTGCCCATGAGCCAGGTCCTGCCCGATGCCTTCGGCGTCGACGACATGCGCAGCCGCAGATAGCCTGTCGGCCATGGCCCTGGATTTCGAGACCTGCCGACGCGCGCCCAAGGTGCTGCTCCACGACCACCTCGATGGTGGCCTGCGCCCCGAGACCATCGTGGAGCTTGCTGCCGAGACCGGGTACACGGAGTTGCCGACCACCGACCCGGTGGCGCTGGGCCGCTGGTTCCACGAGTCGGCCGACTCCGGGTCGCTCGTGCGCTACTTGGAGACGTTCAGCCACACGGTGGCAGTCATGCAGACCTCGGACGCCCTGCGCCGGGTTGCGCGCGAGTGCGCCGAGGACCTGGCGTCCGACGGTGTCGTCTACGCCGAGGTCCGCTTCGCCCCGGAGCTGCACATCGCGGGTGGGTTGGGCCTCGCGGAGGTCATCGACGCCGTCCTGGCCGGCTTCGCCGAGGGCGAGCGGGCGGCCGCGGCGGCGGGACACCCGATCGTCATGCGGACCCTGTTGACCGCGATGCGGACCGCGGCGCGGAGCACCGAGATCGCGCATCTGGTGGTCGCCCACCGCAACGACGGGGTCGTCGGCTTCGACATCGCCGGCGCCGAGGAGGGGTTCCCCCCCACGCGCCATCTCGATGCATTCGAGTACCTGCAGCGCGAGAGTGCGCACTTCACGATCCATGCCGGCGAGGCGTTCGGGCTGCCCAGCATCTGGGAGGCGATCCAGTGGTGCGGCACCGAGCGGTTGGGGCACGGCGTGCGGATCGTCGACGACATCACCCGGCAGGCTGACGGCTCCAGCCACCTGGGTCTGCTGGCCGCGTACGTGCGGGATCGGCGGGTCCCCCTGGAGATGTGCCCCAGCTCCAACGTCCAGACCGGCGCGGCGGAGTCCATCGCCACACATCCCATCGGCCTGTTGCGCAACCTGGGCTTCCGGGTGACGGTGAACACCGACAACCGGCTGATGTCGGACACGTGCATGAGCAAGGAGATGTACCTGCTGTCCGAAGCCTTCGGCTACGACCTGGCCGATCTGCAGTGGCTGACGACCAACGCGATGAAGTCGGCCTTCCTGCCCTTCGACCAGCGGCTGCGGATCATCAGCGAGGTGATCAAGCCCGGCTACTCGGCCCTGGCGCTCAGCGACATGATGATGGGCTGAGAGTCGGTCAGCGGGGTTCCCCCGGGGCTGGCCCACCTGCTCCGCCCGCGTCCTGGGCAGCTGCCCGTGACCCGATCATGCACCGGGTGAGGGCCTCCCGGCTCGCGCGAGCACCCAATGGTCGGCACCCAGCCTCGGTCGCTCGGTCGATGACGACGTCCTCGACGCGGTAGAGGTGCAGCCCGCGCCGCAGGATCGTTCCCGGCGGCTTGCGGCGGTCCTTGAGGTCCCGGGCCCCTCGGCGCACCAGGTTCTTCCACCGATCGCGTTGGATGACAATGGCATCGAGCAACAGCCCGCGGTCATGCAGGTCCGCGACCAGCTCGGGGGCGAAGATCCCCTCGGCCACGAAGGCGCCGGCGCCGACATCCACCGTGCGGCTCCCGACCGGCCCGTTCGCAGCGAAGTCGTACACGGGGACCTCGGCCCGCCCGGTCCTGCACAGGCGTTCCAGGGCGTCCAGCGCCGCCTGCCGGTCCCAGCTGTCCGGATCGTCCCAGTCGACGATGTCGAGCTCGGGGTGCCGGGGCAGCGACGGGTCGCTGCCGGCCTTGTAGAAGTCGTCGAGGTAGACCATTGGCAGTCCGACGTCGCGCACGATCGTGGACTTGCCCGATCCGCTGGGCCCAGCCAGCAGGATCACTCGGCGTCGATCAGCGGCTCCCTCAGTAGCCATCGCCGCCTGCAGCTGGGTCCGCGGGCGTCCCGTCGAGTCCGTCGAGCACCGCCCGGGTCCCGGACAGCCCGAGCCGGGTGGCCCCAGCGGAGATCATCTCCAGGGCTGCGTCCGAGGTCCGGACCCCGCCGCTGGCCTTGACGCCCATCGTCGCGCCAACCGTGTTGGCCATCAGGGAGATCGCGTGGGTGGACGCGCCTCCGGAGGGATGGAAGCCGGTCGAAGTCTTCACGAAGTCAGCGCCAGCCTCCTGGCACAGGATGCACGCGCGCACGATCTCATCGTCGGTGAGGGCGGCCGTCTCAAGGATCACCTTGAGCAGCACCCCATCGGTGGCGGCGCGAACGGCGCCGACCTCCTTCTCCGTGATCCGCCACAGACCGGCCTTGATGGCACCCACGTCGACGACCATGTCGACCTCGTCGGCGCCGTCAGCGACCGAGCGGGCCGCCTCGGCGGCCTTGATGTCGGGGTTGTGCTTCCCGCTGGGGAAGCCAGCCACGGTGCACACCGCGATCTCCGGGGCGAGCAGCCCTTCGGGCAGCGGCAGGAATGATGGCGAGATGCAGACCGAGAAGACACCGAGGTCGTTGGCCTCTGCGCACAGGGCCGCCACGTCGCTGGGAGTCGCCTCAGGCTTGAGCAGCGTGTGGTCGATCATGCGGGTGATCTCGGTGCGCGTCAGGGCCATGGCTGGCATTCTGGCCCGGTCGACGCGGCTGTGGCCTGCTGGGAGCCCGGAGTCAGGGGATCCGGCCCGCTGTGCCCGCCTGGTCGACTGGCGGTCTTTCGCTCAGGGAGAACCGAGCACCCCGAGCGGGATAGCGTCTCGGACATGACTGATGCAGCGCCCACCCCCGAGGAAGACCCGACCGCCGCAGCCACGAAGGCCGCCGCCGAACTGGCCGAGCTGACCGGTGTGCCCACCCACGACATCGCGCTCGTCCTCGGCTCCGGTTGGCTCCCGGCAGTGGACCTGCTCGGTGCGAGCGTCGCGGAGTTCCCGTCGACCGCACTGCACGGATTCGCCCCGCCGGCCGTCGCCGGGCACGCGGGGAAGATCCGCAGCATCACGACCCCCTCGGGAAGCCGGGCGCTGGTCTTCCTCGGACGTACCCACCTGTACGAGGGTCGCGGGGTGGACGCCGTGGTGCACGGGGTGCGCACCGCATCGGCTGCCGGGTGCCGGACCATCGTGCTCACCAACGGGTGCGGCGGGCTGAACCCGGCATGGACGCCGGGGACGCCGGTCCTGATCAGCGACCAGATCAACATGACCGGTACCTCGCCGCTGCACGGGGCGACCTTCATCGACCTGACTGACCTGTACTCCCCACGGCTGCGTGATCTGTGCCGGGAGATCGACCCCACGCTGGCTGAGGGGGTCTACCTGCAGTTCCGCGGCCCGCAGTACGAGACCCCGGCCGAGGTCCGGATGGCCGGCACCCTCGGGGCCGACCTCGTGGGCATGTCCACGACCCTGGAGGCCATCGCCGCCCGCGAGGCCGGCATGGAGATCCTCGGCCTGTCGCTGGTGACCAACCTTGCCGCGGGGATGACCGGCGAGGCGTTGAATCACGAGGAGGTCCTTGCGGCGGGCAAGCTGGCAGCGGAACGAATGGGGGGCCTCCTGGCGACTGTGGTGGGTCGGCTGTGAGCGCGCTGGGCGCTGAGCTGACCGCTGCGGTGAGCGCCTGGATCGACGGCGATCCGGACCCCGCCACGGCCGCCGAGCTCGCCGCCGCGCGCACCGCGGCCCAGGCGGGGGACGCCGGTGCACTGGCCGAGATCGCCGATGCCTTCTCCGGGACCCTGCAGTTCGGCACCGCGGGCCTGCGCGGCAAGTTGGGCCCCGGCCCAAATCGGATGAACCGGGTCGTGGTCTCGCGGGCCGCAGCAGGCCTGGCCCAGTACCTGCGTGATGAGGGCGAGGACGGCGCGCCGGTGGTCATTGGGTTCGACGCCCGGTACAACTCCGACATCTTCGCCAGGGACACCGCAGAGATCTTCGCGGCCGCCGGATTCCGGGCAATGCTCTGCCCGCGGCCGCTGCCCACCCCGGTCCTCGCCGGCGCGATCCTGAGCTACGGGGCCGCCGCAGGCGTGGTGGTCACCGCCTCGCACAACCCACCGCAGGACAACGGCTACAAGGTCTACCTGGGTGACGGGGCGCAGATCGTCCCCCCGGCCGATGCCCAGATCGCGGCCTGCATCGCGGCCGTGGGACCGGTGGCGGACATCCCGCGCAGCGACGAGTACGTCACTCTCGATGAGGGTGTGGTCGACAGCTACTTGGCCCGGGTGAGCGGCCTGGCACTGCCTGGCGGGCCCAGGGACGTCTCAGTGGCCTACACCGCGATGCACGGCGTGGGCAGCCCGCTGATGAAGGCAGCGCTGACAGGTGCCGGGTTCCCGGCTCCACTGGCCGTCGTGGCCCAGGATGAGCCGGACCCGGACTTCCCGACCGTGTCGTTCCCGAATCCCGAGGAGCCCGGGGCGATGGACCTGGCGATGGACCTGGCCGGCGAAGCCAGCGTCGATCTCGTGCTCGCGAACGACCCCGACGCGGATCGGTGCGCGGTCGGGGTACCGCTGGCCGACGGCGGCTTCCGGATGCTCACCGGTGATGAGGTGGGTGCACTGCTCGGGTGGTGGATCCTGGTGCGCGGGGAGCGGGCCGGCACCCCGGTGACGGGCACCTACGCCAACTCGATCGTCAGCTCCCAGCTGCTGGGTGCGATCGCACGCGCTGCTGGGCTGGACTTCCGTGAGACGTTGACCGGCTTCAAGTGGATCTCCCGGGCAGCCGACGACCTGGCCTTCGGGTACGAGGAGGCACTGGGCTACTGCGTGGACCCGACCGCGGTCCGTGACAAGGACGGGATCTCGGCTGGGCTGCTGATCACGGAGATGGTCGCGACGCTCAAGGCCGAGGGCCGCGGCGTCCAGGACGTCCTCGATGAGCTCGCGATCGCGCACGGCGTGCACGCCACGGCCCAGGTGTCGTTGCGGTTCACCGACCTCTCGGCGATCCCCGCCCTGATGGCCGCGCTGCGACTCGCTCCGCCCACCGGTTTCGGGGGGCTTGACGTCGTGGCGGCGATCGATCTCGAGGCCGGCTCGGCGCAGCTGCCGCCCACGGACGGGCTGACCTACCTGCTCAGCGGTGCCGAGGGCATCGATGGGGCCCGGGTCATCATCCGCCCGAGCGGGACCGAGCCGAAGATCAAGGCCTACCTCGAGGTCCGGGCTGCGGTCGGGGCCGACGGGGTACGCGTGGCCCGCGCGCACGCCCAGGCGCGCCTCACGGCCGTGGCCGACAGCGTCCGCGAGCGCCTGGGCGGCTGAATCGCCTACTGGCAGGGTCGCTCCATCAGCGCCCTGACGTAGTCGTCCGGCGCCCCAGCGGCCCGGGCTGCCTCGGCGAGGATGCCCAGGTAGCGCGCTGAGGGCAACCCGCCCTCGTAGGCATCCACCACGTAGAGCCAGGCCGACTCCTCGCCCTCCAGGGTCTGGATCCGGACGTGGATCTTGCGATGGATGTCGAGGTCGGATCCCTCCCAGCGATCGAGCAGCGGCTCATCCTCACTGGCGATCTCGTAGAGCATCACGAACACGCTGTGAGTGGGGTCCTCGACGACCGTCGCCAGGGCACCCTCCCAGCCCAGGTCCGCACCGGCGAACGAGAGCCGCCAACCGACGAGCCACCCGGGACCGCGCACCGGGGAGTGTGGGGCCCGTTCGAGCATCTGCCGGGGATCGAGGTTCGACCCATACGCCGCGTAGAGGACCACGGCGCACAGCGTAGTGCTGTGATCAGCTCCCGCGGAAGGTTGGCGCCGACGGCGTCACCGCACGGTGCCGGTCGGCTCGCCCGGGAGGCAGGAGAACAGCACAAGATCGTGACGGCCGTCGGCGCGCACCTGGGCTGCACGGGCCACCCCCTCGGCAACAAATCCGGCGCGCGCCAGTGACCGCCGCTCGGCGATGTTCTGCACGTCCGTCGATGCCTGCACCCGGTGCACCCCCGCGCGGTGCAGTGCCGTGGCCAGCAACGACTGGGCGACGGTCCCGATCCCGCGGCCGCGTGCAGCCGGGGTCAGCGACACCCCGATGCTGATCGCGCGTGATCCCAGGTTCGGTCCGTGCAGCTCGCTGTGCCAACTCATGTCACCCACGGGGACCCAGCCCCCATCCGGCGCGTCGGCAGCGGGCACCTCCACCATGGCCCGGCCATGCGCACCCTCATCGAACCGGATGTCGAACACACCCCAGTCGTCGTACACACTCGAGGTCTCGGGCCGATCCTCATCGCCGACGAGCAGCCTGATCCGGACCTGTTGGCCGGCAGCGGTCGGCCCGTGCAGTGGCAGGACGACCTCGGGAAGGGGCGGTTCGACGGCCATCGGTTCCCTCCAGTGATGTGGGTCTCGACGCACGGCCAGGACCGCATCGACCGTGCAGACGACGTTGCGCACGACGCGTGGGGTGGCTGGGCCCCGAGCCGTGCACCGTGCGCGATGATCCTGTCATGAACGATTCCACGGCCGGGCCGGTGGACCCCGACGACGAGCGCGCGAAGGACAGCGGATCTGAGAGTGCCGTGCGTCCCGCGGCCGATGCAGGGCTGGATCCGGACGTCATCGCCTTCCTGGACGGGGCGCCGATCCCGGGCATGTCCGGGGCGCCCACCGGCCCGGGGGCACCCGCCAGCCCCAGCTCCGGGGCGGCCCTCGATGGGCCCGCGGCCCTCGGCGCCGACGACGGGGAGGCTGACGACGGGGAGGCTGACGGCGCAGGTGCTGGCCGACACCATGCCCGGGCCTCCTGGGGCGTGGCGGTGACGATGACGGTCGTGATCGTTGCGGCGGCCCTGCTGGACCCGTCGGGCCTCGCTGCCCCGGTCGCCTGGACTGGGGCTCGGCCGGCCTGGCAGCCGTGGACCTGGTTGCAGTACGCCGTGCTGGCGCCGCTGATCGTTGCCCTGGCGTGGTGGTGGACCCGACGGCTGCTCGCGGGGGCCACCCCGGCTGCCCCGCGCGGCTGGGTCGTGAGCCGGGTCTGGCTCGTGGTGATCCTGGCCATGATGGTGGCCAAGCTGGTCTACTCGGTGCTCCTGATGGCCCCGGCGCTGGCCGGCGGGTCCGGGGCGGGCTTGCCTCCTGGCCCATCCGCGGCCTACCTCGTCTGGGCCACCGGCTTCACCGGTATCAAGGCGAGCATGCTCGGCTGGATCCCGGCGATCGTCGCGGCGCTCCTCTGGCACCCGACGGCGGCGCGCCGCGCCGGGGTCTCGGCGCTGGCGCCCGAGCCGACCCGCGCACTGCTGCCCGCTGCTGGGGTCGCGCTCGTGCTGGCAGTCGTCGGTGGGTGGCTGGCGGGGTACTGGTGGACCGGATCTCCGGTCGGCTACGCCCATTCCAGCGGGTGGAAGCTGTTGGCGCCCACCTCAGCCGCGGGTCGCGCTGGTGAGGTCGCGGCGATCCTCATCGTCGCTGGGCTGCTCGCCCGCAGCGCCCGGCACACCCTGCGTCGCGTGCAGGTGCCCCGCGGCTCGGCTCCCCGGTTGCTGGCCGGCGCGCTGGGGGCACTGGCTGCCGGTGTCGGGCTGGCGCTGGTGGAGTCCCTCGTCCAGCTGCTCTTCGGCACCGACGTCGCCGGCTCGGACGACCTCTGGATCCTGCCCTCGACCTACCTGCGCCTGGCCGAGGGGATGTCCTTCGGGCTGCTCCTGGCCCCGGTGGCAGCACTCGGGTTCTGGCTGGTGGCCCGGGCGCCCCGGCCGCAGTGGTCGTGGGCGTTCGGCCTGGCCGCCGCCGCGGTCGGTGTGGGTGCCGTGTTCATCGTGGTGCGCCAGACCGAGGCCTACTCGGGTGTCCCGCCCCTGGCTGGGTCGGACCCGGCGCCCGTGGAGCTGCCCCCACAGCTGGTGGCAGTGCCCGACGAGCCGGCGCCACCGGGGCCCATCACCGTGCGCCGGGACGACGATGGCTCCGCGGTCCTGGCCGACCAGCGCGGCGCCCAGGTGATCCTGCGCGGCATCAACGTCAACCAGCTCGGCGACTACTACGCGGCCGATCCCGAGGTCCCCACCGTCGAGCCGCTGACCGAGCAGGACTTCGCTGACATCGCCGCCATGGGCTTCAACGCGGTCCGGCTCGTGCTGAGCTGGTCGGCCCTCGAACCCGAACCGGGCCAGATCGACGTCCGCGAGATCGACCGGGCAAAGCAGGCAGTGGCGTGGGCCCGGGAGCACGGGATCCACATCGTTCTGGACATGCATCAGGACGCCTGGGCCAAGGGCGTCGTAGCGCCCCCGGACGCCCAGTGCCGGGGCTGGACCACGCCGATGACCGGGTGGGACGGTGCGCCTGAGTGGGCCTCGCACTACGACGACGCCCCCGCGTGCCAGTTCACGGGTCGCGACCTGGCCCCCAACGTCCTGCGCGGCTTCACCTCGTTCTACTACGACCGGGACGAGGCCCGGGACCACCTCATCGCGGTATGGGGGCGGCTGGCCCGCGAGTTCGCGGGTGACCCGACTGTGGTGGGCTACGACCTGCTCAACGAGCCCTCCTTCGCGGAGCAGGCGCCGCTGACCAGCGGGATGCTCCTGGGCAGCTATCACGCTCGGGCGATCCAGGCGATCCGCGCCGCTGAGCAGACCGTGCCCGGGGGATATCCGCACCCGATCTTCCTGGAGCCGAGCATCTGGTGGTCCGGCTTCGGGGTGGATCCGCTGCCCCCGCGCGGCTTCACCACCGACTCGCAGGTCGTGTTCTCACCGCACCTGTACAACGAGTCGATCACGATGGACCAATCCGTGGGCATGACCACCGTCAGCATCGAGCGGGGGTACGCCCTGGCGGCCCGCGCCGCCGCCGGCTGGGGCACGCCGCTCTGGGTCGGGGAGTGGGGGTTCTTCGATGGCGATGCGAGCCTCCCGAGCGGCCAGACCGGCCAGCGCACTGCCCGGTCCGCCGCGGCTGAGGACCAGCTGCGCATCGGATCCGCGGCGTGGGTGTGGAAGCAGGGCTGCGGCGATCCGCACCACTACCCCTCGACGG
The DNA here is from genome assembly GCA_032123675.1 of Actinomycetes bacterium. Classification (GTDB taxonomy): domain Bacteria; phylum Actinomycetota; class Actinomycetes; order S36-B12; family CAIYMF01; genus Prado023. The sequence continues at coordinate 35,061 of JAQBEX010000186.1, read as the reverse complement.
AGGCTGGCGGGATCCGTCGCGTGGCCTGCCCGCAGGGCACCCCGCTGAAGACGCAGAGCGTGCGGTACGCGCCGCTGAGCCGCGCCTACCCGCGGACCGCGCCCGGGCGGCTGCTGGCCATCGAGGCCGATGGTCGGCGGGTGCAGGTCGACGGCACGACGTCCGGCGTCGGCCCCGTCGATGGCTTGCCCGACGAGTGCGCCCTGGACATCTGGGTGCCGGGCACCACCCAGCCGACAGTCGTCGACTCGTACGGGGTCACAGACCTGCGCTCGGTCGAGGTGCCCGAGGGCAGCGCGTGGCAGGACCCCTCCGGCGGGTGGCGGGTCATCGGCTGCGCGACCGGTGACTACCGCGTGACCCTGTCCTGATCGGCTGCCCGGGCGCGCGCTGGGTGGTTGATGCGCGATGATCGACGCCATGACTGCGGTGGTGATCGTCGGAGGTGGCCCGGGCGGCTACGAGGCCGCCCTGGTGGCCGCCCAGATGGGCGCCGAGGTGACCCTCGTGGACTCGGACGGGATCGGCGGCTCGGCGGTCCTCACCGACTGCGTGCCCAGCAAGGCACTGCTGGCTGTCGCGGAGTCCGCCACCCAGGTCCGCGAGAGCCCGGCTCTGGGCATCACCGGAACGGCGAGCACGGTCGGGGCCGACCTGGCCGCGGTCAACGCCCGCATCCTCGACCTGGCCATCGCGCAGAGCCAGGACACCGCCACGAGGTGTGCGCGCGAGGGCGTCCGGCTGCTGGCCGGCCGGGGCCGGCTCGATGGCCCGGGAGTCGTGGTGGTCGATCTGGCCGCTGGGGGCACGCAGCGGATCGAGGCCGACGCCATCCTGCTGGCCACCGGGGCGCGTCCGCGGCTGCTGGACGCCGCCGTGCCCGATGGGGACCGGATCCTGACGTGGGAACAGGTCTACGCACTGGCGCGGGCGCCGGAGCGACTCGTGGTCGTGGGTTCGGGCGTGACCGGCGCGGAGTTCGCCTGTGCCTATCAGGCCCTGGGCTCCGAGGTGGTCCTGGTGTCCAGCCGTGAGCACGTTCTCCCGGGCGAGGACCCCGACGCCGCCCAGGTCCTCGAGGACGTGTTCGAGCGGCGTGGGATGACGGTGCTGCGTCGGTCGCGGGCCGTCTCGGCAACGCAAACCGCGGACGGCGTGCTGGTCACCCTTGCTGATGGGCGCACCGTCGAGGGGTCGCACTGCCTGATGGCGGTCGGTTCGGTGCCCAACACCGAGGACCTCGCACTGGCTGATGCGGGGGTGCGGACGAACGACGCGGGGTTCATCGAGGTCGATCGGGTCTCGCGCACCTCGGCGCGCGGGGTCTACGCCGCCGGGGATTGCACCGGGGTCCTCCTGCTGGCCTCCGTGGCCGCCATGCAGGGCCGGATTGCCATGTGGCATGCCCTCGGCGGGGCGGTGGCGCCCCTGGACCTGCGCACGGTGAGCTCCACGGTGTTCACAGATCCCGAGATCGCCACGGTCGGGTACACCCAGGCCGACGTCGATTCCGGTCGGGTGAACGCCGAGGTGGTCACCCTGCCCCTGGCCACCAACGCCCGGGCGAAGATGCAGGGCATGACCGATGGTTTCGTCAAGGTCCTGTGCCGGCGGGGCACGCGGATCGTGATCGGCGGCGTGGTCGTTGCCCCGAAGGCCTCGGAGCTCGTGTTCGGCCTCTCGCTGGCCGTCGAGCAGAGGATGACCGTCGACGAGGTGGCCGCCACCTTCACCGTGTACCCGTCCCTGACGGGATCCATCGCTGAGGCCGCTCGACGGCTGCGCGCGTTCGACTGAGGGGCATGGCCATGAGCCACGACAGCAACCGACCCGGCCCGCACCCAGGAGCGTCGCCGGTGCCGCCGGGTGCAGGGCTGGCAGTGGCCAGCGTGCCCAACATGCGCGACCTCGGTGGGTGGTCGACACGCGACGGGGGCCGGGTCGTCCGGGGGATGGTCTACCGCTCGACGGATCTGAGCCGGCTCACCAAGGAGGACCGCCGAACCGTGGGGGCGCTCGGGATCCGCGCGGTCTTCGACCTGCGCACAGTCGGGGAGCGGGCCACCGCACCTGACGTGCTGCCCGAAGGTGCGGGCTACCGCTCCCTGGACATCCTTGCCGACTCGACGCTGGCAGTGCCTGCGAACCTGATGAAGCTGCTCACCGATCCACCGGCGGCCACCGCGGCCCTGACCCCCGCCCGGGTCCTCGACCTGTTCGGCTCGGCGTATCGCGAGATCATCGGCCTGCCCAGCGCCCGATCCGGGTACCGGGAGCTGTTCTACGACCTGGGTCCGGGTGCCGATCGGCCGGCTCTGCTGCACTGCACGACTGGCAAGGACCGAACCGGTTGGGCAGCTGCTGCGCTGCTGATGCTGCTCGGGGTCTCCGACGAGGACGTCATGGCCGAGTACCTGCTCACCAACGACCTGCTCCTGCCCGCGCTGGCGCCGATGTTCGACCAGTTCAGGGCCGGCGGTGGTGACCCCGAGGTCCTCGTGCCCGTGTTCGGTGTCGAGCCGGAGTACCTCAATGTCGCCCTCGAGACGATGAGCGGTCAGTACGGGTCGATCGAGGGGTACTTCAACGACGGCCTCGGCCTCGACGACCAGACCCTGGACGTACTGCGCACGGCATTGACCGAGTTCCCCGACTGACCCGGGCGGCCCGGGCGATGGCCCGGGCGCAGGAGGTGGCATGGTGCAGCGCATGGGCAACCTGAGCACCGTCGGCTCCCGCCGTGCTGTCCACGTGCCGGCCCGGAGCTGACGATGAGTGTTCAGGCCCGACGGCGCCTTCGGGTGGCGGGGGTTGTGCAGGGGGTCGGCTTCCGGCCGTTCGTGCACGCCCAGGCCACCGCGCTGGGTCTCGGGGGCTTCGTCGGCAACGGCCCCGACGGGGTGCACATCGAGGCCCAGGGCACCCCGGAGGCACTCGACGAGCTGCAGCGGCGGGTGCGCGAGCAAGCCCCTCCGCTTGCGGTCATCCACGAGATCCAGGTCGAGGCCATGCCCGTGGAGCGCGCGGGTGCCGCGGTCGAGGGTGCCCCGGGGGCCCGGGCAGGTCGCCCGACCTTCCTGATCATCGCAAGCGCCCACGGTGCGGGGACCACCTCGATCCCAGCTGACGTGGCCGTCTGTGCCGACTGCCTGGCCGAGATGCGCGACCCGGGGGACCGACGGCACGGCTACCCGTTCATCGCGTGCACGCACTGCGGTCCGCGCTTCACGATCACCACGGGCCTGCCGTATGACCGCGACCGGACCACGATGGTCGGGTTCCCGCTGTGCGAGCAGTGCGTGGCTGAGTACACCGACCCGCTGGGCCGGCGGTTCCACGCCCAGCCGACGGCGTGCCCGGCCTGCGGTCCGGCGCTGTCGATGCCGGTCGCCGAGGTTGCCGCAGCCCTGCGCGCGGGGCGCATCGTCGCGATCAAGGGCGTGGGTGGGTACCACCTGGCCTGCGACGCGCGCAGCCCCGATGCCGTCGGCACGCTGCGGCGGCGCAAGCGGCGCGGTGCCAAGCCATTCGCGCTCATGGCCGCTGACCTCGAGGTCGTGGGGCGGATCGCCCGGATCAGCGAAACCGAGCAGGGACTGCTGACCTCCCCGGCGCGGCCGATCGTGATCCTGCCGGCACTCGACGAGGGGCTGGCGGCCCAGGTCGCGCCACGGACCGACACGGTGGGCGTGCTGCTGCCCTACGCCCCGCTGCACCACCTGCTGTTCGACGCCGGGGCGCCGGACCTGCTCGTGATGACCAGCGGGAACCTCTCCGACGAGCCGATCTGCATCGATTCGGTCGAGGCCGAGGCCCGCCTGGCCGAGCTGGCAGACGTGTTCTGCCATCACGACCGACCGATTCACGTGGCCTGCGACGACTCGGTCGTGCGGGTCGTGGCCGGTGCCCCACAACCGGTGCGCCGCAGCCGGGGGTACGCGCCGCTGCCGGTGCCGCTTCCGCTGAGGGCCCCGCCGCTGCTGGCAGTGGGCGGTGAGCTCAAGGCGACGGTGTGCCTTGCCCAGGGCGAATCCGCATGGCTCAGTCAGCACCTCGGCGACACCGAGCACCTCGAGACCCTCGACATGCTGGCCCACTCCGCGCGCTCCCTGGGCGCGCTGCTGCGGATCGCGCCCGAGGTGGTCGTGTCCGACGCCCACCCCGGCTACCTGTCCCGGCGGTGGGCCCAGGAGCACGCTGATCATCTGGGCGTCGAACACGTGCGCGTCGGACACCACCACGCCCACCTGGCTTCGCTGCTGGCCGAGCAGCTGATCCCAGCGGGCGAACCCGTCCTCGGCGTGGTCCTCGACGGAACCGGCTACGGGGACGACGGCACCATCTGGGGCGGCGAGCTGCTGCTGGGAAGCTACGCATCCGTCGAGAGGGTCGGTCACCTGCGGCCGGTGGCCCTGCCCGGCGGGGACGCAGCGATCCGGCATCCTGCCCGGGCAGCGGCAGCCCACATGCGGGCCGCGGGCCTGGACTGGCATGGCACAGCGAGCGCGGCCGCGGGCACACCGGCCGAGGCCCTCCTGATCGATCGGATGCTGGACACCGGATCGCACTGCACGCCGACGACCAGCATGGGCCGGCTCTTCGACGCCATCGCCTCCCTGCTCGGCGTGCGCCACGAGGTTGACTTCGAGGCGCAGGCAGCCATCGAGCTCGAGGCACTGGCGGCTGCGGCCATGAGGCCCGCGTCGGGATGGGTGCACCCCAGTGTCGCAGCCGAGCCCCCAGTCCGTGTCGATCCCACGGGGGGTGTGGTCATCGACCCGGCTGCCTGGATCGCCAGGGCAGCAGCCGACAACGCTGCCGGCGTGCCGGCCGGGGACTCGGCGCTGGCCTTCCACCTGGCCCTGGCCCGGGCCCTCACCGACGCGGTCCTCATGATCCGCGACCGCCACGGCGTGGGCACCGTCGGGTTGACCGGAGGGGTGTTCGCCAACGCGCTGCTCTCCTCGGCTTGTCAGCGGTCCCTGCGCGCGGCAGGCTTGAGGGTGCTCGTGCACGGCGTCGTCCCTCCCAATGACGGGGGGCTCGCGCTGGGGCAGGCGGCCGTCGCGGCCGCCCGGTCAGCTCGTTGACGGCTCTGGGTGAGGAGGCCGACCGTGTGTCTGGGGGTTCCTGGTCGGGTCGACTCCGTGTGGGACGTCCACGGGATGCGGATGGCGATGGTGGACTTCGGTGGCGTGCGCAAGGAGGTCTGCCTGGCGTACGTCCCCGAGGTCGAGGTCGGCGACTGGACGATCGTGCACGTGGGCTTCGCGCTGACCAAACTCGATGAGGACTCGGCGCTCGAGACCCTGGAGCTGATGCGCAGCGTCGGCCTCCTTGAGTCCGAGTTCGGGGCCGACCTGACCAGCGGCACCGACACGGACGCCGGATCCGGCGCAGCTGACCTCGGAGTCGGCCCTGGCCGGGGAGTGGGTTCGTGAAGTACCTCGACGAGTTCGGCGACCCGGAGTTGGCGCACCGGCTGCTCGACGACATCGCGGCCACGGTCACCCGCCCGTGGGCGCTCATGGAGGTGTGCGGCGGGCAGACCCACACGATCGTGCGCAATGGGATCGACCAGTTGCTCCCCGAGGATGTGGAGATGATCCACGGGCCCGGATGCCCGGTGTGCGTGACACCGCTGGAGACCATCGACCGCGCGTTGGCGATCGCGGCCAGGACCGACGTCATCTTCTGCTCCTTCGGCGACATGATCCGGGTGCCCGGCTCGCAGGGTGACCTGTTCCGGGTCAAGAGCACCGGTGGGGACGTGCGGGTCGTGTACTCCCCGTTGGACGCGGTGCACATCACCGAGCAGAACCCCGACAAGCAGGTGGTCTTCTTCGGCATCGGCTTCGAGACCACCGCCCCGGCCAACGCGATGACGGTGCGACTGGCCCGTCAGCGGGGCCTGACCAACTTCTCGTTGCTCGTCTCCCACGTGCTGGTACCACCGGCGATCACGGCGATCATGGATTCCCCGTCGGCGCGGGTGCAGGGCTTCCTGGCAGCCGGGCATGTCTGCACGGTCATGGGGATGGCCCAGTACACCCCGCTGGTGGAGAAGTACCACGTGCCCATCGTGGTGACCGGCTTCGAGCCCCTGGACGTCCTCGAAGGGATTCGCCGAGCCGTGCACCAGTTGGAGGAGGGCCGCGCCGAACTGGACAACGCCTACCCGCGGGCCGTGCAGCCGGCGGGCAACCCGGCCGCCCAGGCCGTCGTCAACGAGGTGTTCACGACCTGCGATCGGGCCTGGCGGGGAATCGGGGTGATCCCGGCGTCGGGCTGGCGGTTGTCCCCGGACTACCTCGACCTCGACGCCGAGATCCGCTTCGACGTGGCCGACATCGTGGCGACCGAGTCGGTTGAGTGCCGGGCCGGGGAGGTGCTCCAGGGCCAGATCAAGCCGGTCGACTGTGCTGCGTTCGGGACTGCCTGCACGCCGAGATCCCCGTTGGGGGCTCCGATGGTCTCCAGCGAGGGTGCCTGTGCGGCGTACTACCAGTTCCGCCGGGTCGGCAGCGCAGTGTCATGAGCCAGCCAGACATCGGCTCCTGGGCCTGCCCGGTGCCCCTGCGCGACCACCCCAACGTCGTCATGGGTCACGGAGGTGGCGGGCGGTTGTCCGCCGAGCTGGTCGCGCACCTGTTCCTGCCAGCCTTCGGCGGGACCCCGCTGTCCGGAACCCTTGCCGAGCTGGGTGACTCCGCGGTGCTCGACCTGGGTCCCGAGTTCGGCCCGGGCGCGCGGCTGGCCTTCTCGACCGACTCGTACGTGGTCCGGCCGCGGTTCTTCCCAGGTGGGAACATCGGCGACCTCGCCATCAACGGCACCGTCAATGACCTGGCCGTGGCCGGCGCGGTCCCGCTGGCGCTCTCGGTCGGGGCGATCCTCGAGGAGGGCATGCTCCTCGACGAGCTCGGGGTGATCGCTGAGACGATGGGCGCAGCAGCCCGGGCGGCTCAGGTGTCGATCGTCACCGGGGACACGAAGGTGGTCGACTCTGGGCACGGCGACGGGCTCTACCTCAACACCGCGGGCATCGGGCTGGTCCCGGCCGGGGTCTGCCTGGGCCCGGCCCAGGTGCGCCCGGGGGATGCCGTGCTCCTGTCAGGCCCGATCGGCATGCACGGTACAGCGGTGCTCAGCGTGCGCGACGGCCTGGAGTTCGGCGCCGACCTGGTCACCGACTCCGCACCCGTGACGCCGCTGACCCAGGGCCTGCTGACCGCGGGCCTGCAGGTCGCGATGATGCGTGACCCCACCCGCGGCGGGGTCGCCGCCACCCTCAACGAGATGGCCGTCGCCAGTGGCACCGGGATCGAGATCGTCGAGCGCGACGTCCCGGTGCCGGACACAGTGCGCGCCGCCTGTGGCCTGCTGGGGCTGGACCCGCTGTACATCGCCAACGAGGGCAAGGTCGTGGTGATCGTGCGCGGCCCGGACTCCGAGCCGGCACTGGACGCCATGCGCCGAACGTCGGTCGGCCGTGACGCCACCCGGATCGGCACGGTCACCGCCGAGCACCCGGGCGTGGTCGTGGCCCGGACCGGGATCGGCGGCAGGCGCGTCGTGGACCTGCCGCTCGCCGAGCAACTGCCGCGCATCTGCTGACAGGACCGGACCCCGAGCCGGGCCGGGCCGTCATCAGCCCGCCGACGGTCCGAGCGTCTATGTGTCCTTGATGTCGCACAGGGCAGTGCCGGTGGGGACGGTCGCGCCAACCTCGGCGGACAGTCCGGTGATCACCCCGCCCTTGTGCGCGTTGATCGGCTGCTCCATCTTCATCGCCTCCAGGACCACGATCAGGTCACCGGCCGCGACCTCCTGGCCGTCGGCCACCGCGATCTTGACGATCGTGCCCTGCATGGGTGCGACCAGCGAGTCGCCGGCGGCGCCCGCAGCGCCCTTCTTCCCGCCACCGCGCTTGGGTGCGGTTGCGGACTTCTTGGCGGCCCCGCCGCCGAGGGCGAGTCCCTCGGGGAGGCTGACCTCGACGCGCTTGCCACCCACCTCGACGACCACCGAGGAGCGTGTCTCCGGCTCGGCAACGTCTGCCGCGGCCCCCGCGTACGCGGGGATGTCGTTGTCGAACTCCGTCTCGATCCAGCGCGTGTGCACCGCGAAGGGCTCGGCGGGATCGACCGGGGCGAACGCCGGGTCCGAGACCACCTTGCGGTGGAACGTCAGGGCGGTGGCGATCCCATCGACCTCGAACTCGGCCAGGGCGCGACGCGACCGCTCGACCGCTTGCTGCCGGTCGTGCCCGGTGACGATCAGCTTCGCCAGCAGCGAGTCGAAGTTGCCGCCGATGACGTCGCCCTGCTGGAAGCCGCCGTCGAGGCGGACCCCGGGCCCGGTGGGCGGGTGCCACACAGTCAGGGCGCCAGGAGCCGGCAGGAAGTTGCGACCTGGATCCTCGCCGTTGATGCGGAACTCGATGGAGTGCCCGCGCAACGGCGGGTCGTCATAGCCGAGCTCCTCGCCGTCGGCGATCCGGAACTGCTCGCGCACCAGGTCGATTCCGGAGACCTCCTCGGTCACCGGGTGCTCGACCTGCAGTCGGGTGTTCACCTCGAGGAACGAGATGGTGCCGTCCTTGCCGACCAGGAACTCGCATGTGCCGGCACCGTAGTAGCCAGCCTCCTTGACGATCGCCTTGCTCGAGGAGTACAGCCGCTCGACCTGGTCGTCGGTGAGGAACGGCGCGGGGGCCTCCTCGACCAGCTTCTGGTGCCGGCGCTGCAGGGAGCAGTCACGGGTCGAGACGACCACGACGTTGCCGTGCTGGTCGGCCAGCACCTGGGTCTCCACGTGCCGCGGGCTGTCGAGGTACTGCTCGACGAAGCACTCGCCGCGACCGAATGCCGCCACAGCCTCGCGGACTGCGGAGTCGTACAGCTCAGGGATCTCCTCCATGGTGCGCGCGACCTTCAGCCCGCGGCCGCCACCGCCGAACGCGGCCTTGATGGCGATCGGCAGGCCCACCTCCTCGGCGAACGCGACCACCTCGTCGGAGCCGGTCACCGGGTCGGCGGTGCCACGGACCTGCGGGGCACCCGCGCGGGCGGCGATGTGCCGCGCGGACACCTTGTCACCGAGGTCCCGGATGGCGGCCGGGGGCGGCCCGATCCAGATCAGCCCGGCGTCGATGACTGCCTGGGCGAATGCCGCGTTCTCCGACAGGAACCCGTAGCCGGGGTGCACCGCATCGGCCCCACTGCGGCGGGCGACATCGAGGATCTTGTCGAACACCAGGTAGGTCTCAGCAGCAGAGGTCCCGCTGAGGGCGAACGCCTCGTCGGCAGCCTTCACGTGCAGGGCGTCCCGGTCCGGGTCCGCGTAGACCGCGACCGAGGCGATGCCGGCATCCCGGCAGGCTCGGGCAACCCGAATGGCGATCTCACCACGGTTGGCGATCAGTACCTTCTTCATTCCCGCACCCCTCACGCGCACTCCGGGGCCCGATACCGGGCGACTCGACCGCCATCCTACGGAGGTGGTCCGACCGACGTGCGGCCACCCTCAGGCGCGCTCCCAGAGGTCGGTCCAGCGCACGCCGAGCGCGGCCAGCATGGAGCGCAGCGTGGGCAGTGCGAGCCCGATCACGTTCGTGTGATCCCCCTCGATGCCGTCGATGAACGGGCCACCGAGCCCGTCGATCGTGCACGAGCCGGCCACGGCGAGTGGCTCACCGGAGGCGATGTAGGCCTCCAGCTCGGCCTCATCCGGGCGGCCGAAGTGCACCGTCGTGCGCACGGCCCGCTCCTCGGTATCCCCGGTCGCGACGTCGACGACGGTGTGGCCGGTGACAAGCTCGCCAGTCCGATCCGACATTGCGGCCCACCGGGTGCGGACCTCCTCGGCGCTGCGGGCCTTGCCCAGGACCGCGCCCTGGAAGTCGAGCATCGAGTCCGCGCCGATCACGAGCACCCGGCTCCCGCTCGGCACCGCCGGCACCTCGCCGGACCGGACCTGCCCGGCCACGTCCCGGGCCTTGGCGGTGGCCAGCATCTGGGTCAGCCCCGCCGGGGTCAGGTTGCCCGCAGCCCGGATGAGCTGGTCCTCGTCGACCCGGCTGGGCCGGATGAGTGCCGAGACCCCGGCGTTGCGCAGCAGGGTGGCCCGGGCCGGTGACGCTGACCCGAGCACCAGCACCGGGCCGGTAGCGGCCGTGGACATGCCGCCGCCCACCATCACCACATCGTAGCGGTGGTTCGTGCTCAGCGGGGCAGGGCCGACTCCCACCAACCCGACGTGGACATCGCAGGACGCATCAGCCGGGCAGGCGGCGCCCACTGCGATCCGTGGCCCGCAGGCTCCTCGTCGGGTGCCTCGCCGCCGGACGCCGCTGACAGGACGGCGACCAGAGCTGCGATCTCCTCGGGCGTCGGGTCCCCGCGGACGATCCGCAGCGTCGGGGGGTGCTCCTCGGTGCTCACAGCGGGATGTTCCCGTGCTTCTTCGGGGGCAGCGTCTCGCGCTTGTTGCGCAGGACGCGCAGGGCCTGGGTGACTTGCGCGCGGGTCTCGTGCGGCAGGATCACGCGGTCGATGTAGCCACGCTCCCCGGCCAGGTACGGGTTGGCCAGCTGCAGGTTGTACTCGGCCTCGAGCTCGGCCCGGGTCGCGGCCGGGTCCTCAGCTGCGGCCAGCTCCTTGCGGTACAGGATGCTCACTGCGCCCTGGGCACCCATCACGGCGATCTGGCCGGTCGGCCAGGCGATGTTGACGTCACCGCCCAGGTGCTTGGAGCCCATGACGACGTAGGCGCCTCCGTAGGCCTTGCGGGTGATCACCGTGACCTTCGGGACGGTGGCCTCGACATAGGCGTAGATGAGCTTGGCGCCGCGCCGGATGATTCCGTCCCACTCCTGGGAGGTGCCGGGCAGGAAGCCCGGGACGTCGACGAAGGTGATCACCGGGATGTTGAACGCGTCGCAGGTGCGCACGAATCGTGCGGCCTTCTCCGAGGCATCGATGTCCAGGGTGCCGGCGAACTGCATCGGCTGGTTGGCAACGATCCCGACGGAGTGACCCTCGACCCGGCCGAATCCGCACACCATGTTCGGGGCGAACAGGGGCTGGACCTCGAGGAACTCCTCGTCGTCGAGCACCGCCTCGATCGCCCGGTGCATGTCGTAGGGCTGGTTCGGGGAGTCCGGAATGAGGGTGTCCAGCGCGAGGTCGGTCTCGGTGGGCTCCAGGTCAGCCTCCTCGCCGAACACCGGGGGCCGCTCGAGATTGTTCGCGGGCAGGTAGCTCAGCAGGGCGCGGACGTACTCGAGTGCATCGTGCTCGTCCTCGCCCATGTAGTGCGCGACTCCGGACTTGGTGTTGTGCGTGCGCGCACCACCCAGCTCCTCGAAGGCGACGTCCTCGCCGGTCACCGTCTTGATGACGTCCGGGCCGGTGATGAACATGTGCGAGGTCTTGTCGACCATGACGGTGAAGTCGGTGATGGCTGGGGAGTAGACCGCCCCACCGGCGCATGGGCCCATGATCAGCGAGATCTGCGGGATGACACCCGAGGCGTGCACGTTGCGCCGGAAGATCTCGCCGTAGATCGCCAGCGAGACCACGCCCTCCTGGATACGGGCCCCACCGGAGTCGTTGATCCCGACGATCGGCCAGCCGTTGCGCAGGGCCAGGTCCATCACCTTGATGATCTTCTCGCCGAAGACCTCGCCGAGAGATCCACCGAAAACGGTGAAGTCCTGGGCGAACACGCAGACCGAGCGGCCGTTGATCGTTCCGTACCCGGTGACCACGCCATCGCCGTAGGGCCGGTTGCGCTGGCCGCCGAAGTTGTGGGATCGGTGCTTGGCCAGCTCATCGAGCTCGACGAAGGAACCGGGGTCGAGGAAGTGGCGCAGCCGCTCCCGAGCGGTCATCTTGCCCTTGGCGTGCTGCTTCTCGATCCGGGCTGCCTTGCCGGCCAGAACGGCCTCGTGCCGGCGATGCTCAAGGTCGGCGATCTTGCCGGAGGTCGTTGTCAGGTCGACATCCTCTGGCGCCGGGCTGGGCTCAGGTGCGCTCGCGCTCATCTCGTCCCTCTCCTGCTGATGCTCTGCGTGAAGTACCTTATCCCTGTGTCAGACACCAGCTCGGGGCCGGTCGCCCCCACGCCAGCCTCGCTCGTCCCCGCTCCCGACGGTCGCATGCGGTCCTCGGGGGTCGCCTACGCCGACCAGTGGCCGGTCGACCTCGGTACGGCGGCCGTGATCAAGTCGATCCGCAAGGGTGGTGGGTCCTGGCGCAGCGTGACCGTCTTCTCCGAGATCGCCTCGACCAACACGGTCGGCGTGGCGCTGGCCTCTGCCGGGTGCCCGACCGGAGTTGTGCTTGTCACTGACCTGCAGACAGCCGGTCGCGGACGGCTGGATCGCGACTGGGAAGCCCCGGCGGGCACCTCGGCCATGTTCTCGGTCGTGCTGATCCCGGACGGCCCGGAGCACGAGTGGGGCGTCCTGCCGCTGCTGGCAGGTGTGGCGGTCTGCGAGGCGCTGGAGTTCGTCACCGGCATCCGGGCCTCCCTGAAGTGGCCGAACGACCTGGTGATCCGCGACGAGGATGCCCCCAGCGGACGTGGCGGCAAGGTCGGCGGAATCCTGGCTGAGCGCGACGCCGAGACCGGCGCGATCGTGCTGGGCGTCGGGATCAACGTGGACCTGGCCGAGCCCGACCTGCCCATCCCCGGGGCCACGTCGCTGACGCTGGCCGGGGTGCCGCGACCGCGTCGGGCCAAGTTGATCGGGCGCGCCCTGTCACGTATCGAGCACTGGTTCACCGCGTGGGAGGCGGTCGGCACGGACGCCGCGTCCCTGGACCGGCTCCTGGACTCCTACCGCGAGCGCTGCGTCTCCATCGATGCCCCGCTGAGCGTGGCGCGCCCAGGCGCCGAGGACCTGGTCGGCACCGGTGTGGGGATCAGCCCCAACGGTGCCCTTCTCGTGGACTCCGAGGGCACGCAGGTGGCGGTCGTGGTGGGTGACGTCACGCACGCGGCGACCACCTGACGTGATCGACGACGACGCAACCCCGTCCGGATCCCGGGAGCGGGCCATCGACTCGATCAGGGCGGTCGTCCTCGGCGACCCGCCGGTCCTGACCCGTGAGGAGGTCGCCTCAGCTGCCGGGCTGACCCTCGACCAGGCCCGACCCTACTGGCGGGCGATGGGATTCGCCGACGTGGGCGAGGCGAGGGCGTTCACGGCGGCCGACGCCCAGTCGCTGACCCTGCTGGCAGGGTGGGTGGACTCTGGGCTGCTCGATGAGCCCACCACGATGGAGGTCGTCCGCAGCCTTGGGCAGACCACCTCGCGGCTGGCCGACTGGCAGGTGCACACGCTGGCCCGGGTCCTGTCGGAGTCCGAATCTCCCGTGGACCTCAACGAGGTGGCCCTCGAGATGGCCGGGATCCTCCCCGGGTTGGAGACGCTGCTGCTGCACGTGTGGCGTCGGCATCTGGCGGCCGCCATCGGCGCCGGGCTGGCATTCGTGGGCGACGAGCCGCAGGGGCCGGCCGGCATGGGGGAGGCGACCGTCGGCTTCGCCGACATCGCGGGCTTCACCCGGCTGACCCGGGTGCTGCGCGACGACGAGCTGGCCCAGATGGTCCAGGCGTTCGAGACCGGCGCGGCGGACATCGTCGCCGCGCACGGGGCTCGGCTGGTCAAGACCCTCGGCGACGAGGTGATGTTCGTCGCGGAACGTGCCGACGATGCGCTGGCCATCGCCGATGAGCTGCACGAGCTGTCTGTTGCTGGGCAGGAACCGCTGGAACTGCGGATCGGGCTGGCGACCGGGCGCCTGGTGTCCCAGATGGGTGATTTCTACGGCGCCACCGTCAACCGGGCGAGCCGGCTGACGGCGATCGCCCGGCGGGGCAGCACCCTGATCGACCCGGCCACCGAGCACGATCTGACCGACCGTGGCCGCCATGTGCTCCGGCACCTGGCCCCGCGGCCGGTGCGTGGGATGGGCCTGGTCCGGGCCACGAGCGTCTCGCGCCGCCCGACACGCGACGCTGAGCGACCCGAACCCGTCTGACTGTGCGGGTCCTGGTCAGGGGGTCCGCGTCGGATCCGGCTCGGGGGCGCTGACCGGGGCCTCGGTGGGGAAGACCCACGTCCGGTAGACCCAGAACCGGAACAGTGTCCCGAGCCCGACGGCGATCACGTTGCCGCTGATGTTGTCGGCCAGTTGGCTGTCCAGGCCCAACAGGTAGTGGGTGAACGCCAGGCAGGCCCACGAGATGAGCAGCGCGACGGCGTTCGTGGCGAAGAAGAGGGCCGTCTCGCGTCCGTAGCCGGTGCGTGCCCGGTCGCGGTAGGTCCAGTTCCGGTTGGCGACGTAGGCGAAGCCGGTGGCCACGACCACGCTGATCGTCTTCGCCGTCAGCGGGCTGTCGGCCAGGACCCCAGCACGCAGGATGTTGAACAGGCCGACGTCGATCACGAATGCGAGGGCACCGACCGTGCCGAACTTGGCGACCTCCGTGCCGAGGCGGCGAGCGGCACCCGCGACGCGGCCCTGCGCCTTCCCGCTCATCGTCGCCTCCACCGTCGGAGCCTGCGCATGTGACATGCGCGCCCTATACCCGAAGTGTGCTCGGACCACACCCGACCAACCCCGACCACACCCGTGAATTGTCGCACTGCCATCGCCTACGGTGGGAACTGAAGAACACAGACGCCAGGAGACCCTCATGACGCTTGCCCTCTCCCCTGAGCACGACGAGTTGCGCGAGGTGGTCGCCCGCTTCGCCCACGACGAAGTGGCCCCCGTGATCGCCGACCACTACCGGCGCGGGGAGTTCCCCCTGGCCCTGGTGCGTCGGATGGGTGAGATCGGGCTCTTCGGCCTGCCGATCCCGGAGCAGTACGGCGGCATGGGCGGGGACTACGTGGCGCTGTGCGTCGCGATCGAGGAGCTCGCCCGGGTGGACTCGTCGATCGCGATCACCCTGGAGGCCGGGGTGTCGCTGGGGGCCATGCCGATCCTGCGCTTCGGCACCGAGGAGCAGCGGGCCACCTGGCTGCCGAGGATGGCCACCGGAGATATGCTGGGCGCCTTCGGCCTGACGGAGTCGGGCAGCGGCTCGGATGCCGGCAGCGTGCGCACGACCGCGGTGGCCGACGGCGACGAGTGGGTCATCAACGGGTCGAAGTCCTTCATCACCAACTCGGGCACTGAGATCACCGGGCTGGTGACCGTCACCGCCCTGACCGGCACACGGCCCGACGGACGGCCCGAGATCTCGGCGATCATCGTCCCCTCGGGCACACCGGGCTTCGAGGTGGCCCCGGGATATGCCAAGGTCGGCTGGAATGCTTCGGACACCCACGAGCTGAGCTTCACCGATGTCCGGGTTCCGCTGGCCAACCTCGTCGGGGAACGCGGGCGCGGCTACGCGCAGTTCCTGTCCATCCTGGCCGAGGGCCGGGTCGCGATCGCGGCCCTGGCCACCGGGCTGGCCCAGGGGTGCGTGGACGAGTCGCTGGCCTATGCCGCGACCCGTGAGTCCTTCGGGCGACCGATCTCCGCCCGGCAGGCGATCCAGTTCATGATCGCCGACATGGAGGTCCGGGCCCACCTGTCGCGGTTGGCCTGGCGGCAGGCAGCGGCGTTGATGAGTTCGGGGCAGCCGTTCGCCCGCGAGGCGAGCATTGCCAAGCTGTACTCATCCGAGGCGGCGATGGACAACGCCCGCGCCGCCACGCAGGTGCACGGTGGGTACGGGTTCATGGTCGACTCCGCCGTGGGCCGCTTCTACCGTGACGCCAAGATCCTTGAGATTGGGGAGGGCACCTCCGAGGTCCAGCGGATGCTCATCGCGCGCGACCTGGGCATTCCGGTTGATTGACCCCGTCCGCCGTGGGTGGGATGGCCCGGGGTGCACGTTCACCCGTGTTGGGCAATAGGCTGCCGAACGTGTACGAGATCACCCAAGGACCGCATCCCGAATTCCCCGACCTGGAGGTCGTCACGCTGCACTCGCCGGCCAACGTCACGGCGACGTTCGTGCCGAAGGCGGGCATGGTGTGCTCCTCCATGACCCACGATGGCGAGGAGATGCTGGGCCAGCGCTATGGCCTCGCGGGCTATCTGGAGACCGGTCGGACCTTCGGCGTGCCGATTCTGGCGCCGTGGGCCAACCGCTTGGGCAAGATGGCCTACGCCGTCGTGCATGAGGGCGGTGGGGTCCGGCGCATCGACGTGAACCCCGAGACCCCGAACCTGCGCTTCGACCCCTACGGTCAGCCCATCCACGGCCTGCTGCGCGGCAGCAGCGACTGGGACATCGTGGAGGTCGGTGCCTCGTCCGAGGAAGCATGGATCATGGCTCGCCTGGTGTTCGACCAGAAGCGGATCGACTTCGCAGCCTTCCCGTTCGAGCACCACATCGAGCTGAAGGTGACGCTGCGTGCCACGTCGTTGACGTTCAGCACCGCGATCATCGCCACCGGTCAGGACGAGGTCCCGATCGCGTTCGGCTGGCACCCGTACCTGTCGATCCCCGGCCTCGAACGCAGTGAGTGGGACGTCTACATCCCGTTCACCCACCGGTGCCCGTTGGACTCGACCAAGCTCCCCACGGGGACCCGCGAGATCGTCGAGCCCATCATCGGGAAGTTGGGTGACCGCCCGCTGGATGACCTCTACGCCGACGTCGAGAACGGGACCACCGCCTACATCCAGGGCAACGGCCGACGGATGTCGATCCGGTTCGATATGGGCTACGACTGGGCCATCCTCTACGGCCCGCCCCATCGCGACCACATCTGCCTCGAACCGATGACTGCGGCCAGCGACCCGTTCTCCGGTCAGGACCCGATGGAGGTCGTGCCCCGTGGGGGCATCTTCCGCGCGGCGTTCACGATCTCAGTCAACCGCACCAGCTGACCACCGGCTCAGGGTCGGTTGATCCCGATCGAGGGCCCGAGCATCTCGGCGTGCGCAAGCACCTGATTGCGGCGCGCCCTTGTGTGTTCCATTGGGTGCGCCTGCGCCCCGGCGCTCTTGCTGAGCTTGGCGCCCTCGGCAGAGGTCATGAGGTCGTGGTGGCGCAGGTCGACCGTCACGAAGCCTGGCGCGGGCAGGGCAGTGGCAAGGTGCACCTGCAGTGCGGAGGACTCCAGCAGGTCGATCCCGCGCACGATCGTGGTGACGCCGAGGCGTTCGTCGGCCACGACGGACCCGAGCTGGTAGGCCGGGAGTCCGTCACGACGCCAGAGCACATGATCCCCCGGTGGCAGTGGCAGGCCCCGGGCAGCCCCCGGTGTGATCGAGATCCGCAGCGCTGAGCGCCCGGACTCCAGCGGCACGGCCTGCTCCCGGCACCCCGCGACACACCGCTGGCCGGGTCCCAGCTCCGACCGCGAGCACACGCAGACGAACACCTGATCGTTGCTGCTGGCCATCAGCTGGTCGCGGGCTGCCACGAACCGGTCCAGCTGCTGGGCCATCGACCACCTGGCCAGGAAGTCCTGCGGACCCGAGGGCCCGTCGTCGACGGCAATCCCCAACCAGTCGAGGGTCCGAAACACATCGGTGAGGTAGGCCTCGCGGGTGCGGGCCACGTCGAAGTCATCGATCCGCAGCAGCAGGCGTCCCCCGGAGGTCCGCACCAGCCAGTCGGTCAGGACCAGGTTCACGACGTTGCCCGCGTGCAGGTACCCGCTGGGGGTTGGGGCGAACCGAGTGACCAGCACGGTCAACTGGGCCGCTCGGGGCCCGGGGGATCGGTAGGTGGGCTGTCGCTGTCCGCCGCTGGTGGCATCGGTGGCGGGGTCGGCTCGGCTGGTGGTTCCGTGGCCCCGGGCTCGGCCGGGGTCGATGGAGCGGTGGCCGACTCCTTCGCCGCCGCCTCGGCGGGGGTCGGGTCGGTTCCCGGGGCGGGAGCCGCTTCCTGGCGCTCGGCCTTGGCGGCGCGCGCTGCCCGGCGCTCGGCCTTGGTCATCCCACTGCGTTGGCGGCGCCGCTTGGCCCGTCGCTGCTTGCGTTCCAGTGCGTCCTGCTCGGGGTCGTACATCATCTCGTAGGCGTCGACGACCTCGTTGGCCTCGCCGTCCATGACGACTTTGCCCTTCTCCAGCCAGATCGCACGGTTGCAGGTCATGCGGACCACGCCGAGGGAGTGGGAGACGAGGAAGACCGTTCCGGCCTCCTGGCGCAGCTCCATGATCCGCTTCTCGCTTCGGCGCCGGAACTCGGCATCCCCCGTGGCCAGGGCCTCGTCGATCATCAGGATCTCGTGGCTCGTGGAGGCCGCAATCGCGAAGCGGAGTCGAGCGGCCATCCCTGAGGAGTAGGCGCGCATGGGGAGGCTGATGAACTCCCCGAGGTCGGCGAACTCCACGATCCAGTCCCGACGCGCCTGCGCCTCCTCGCGGGTCAGGCCCATGGCCATGCCGCCCAGCAGGATGTTGTCCTCGCCGGGCAGGTCGCGCATCAGGGCGGCGTTGACCCCGAGCAGCGTTGGCCGGCCAGCCGTGAAGACGTGGCCCTCCTCAGCGGGGAGCAACCCGGCGATGGCCCGCAGCAGCGTGGACTTGCCGGACCCGTTCCGACCGATCAGGCCGATCGCATCACCCTCCCTGGCCACCATCGAGACTCCACGCACTGCGTGGACCTTCTTGGTCACGAGGTTCTTGTTCCGGCCCCGGAGCCGTCGGCGCGGGGGCGGCGCCCCGGACTTGGCCCGTCGCCGTCCCATGACCCGGTAGACGACGTGGACATCGTCACAGATCACTGTCGGCGCCGCTGCCGGTTCCTGGGCCTCCGGCGGTTCCTGGGCCGCTGCCGGCTCCTGCGCGCCCGACGGTTCCTGGGCCGCTGCCGACTCCTGCGCGTCCGACGGCTCCTGGGCGTCCGAGCCCGGGTCCACGGGATCCTCAGCCACGGGAGTAGGACTCCTCGGCGCGGTAGAACACGACGAAGCCAACCACGAGGAAGACCACGGCCCACATGACGGCCAGTGGCCAGAGGTACGAGGGGACGTCGTAGCTGGTCATCAGGCAGCCGCGCATCAGCTCGATGTACCCGGTCATCGGGTTCAGGTACAGGACCCTCTCCACCCAGGGCGCGAGGTCGGCTGTGAACACGGCAACGCTGAACATGACACCGGACAAGTAGCGCCAGGTGTGCATCAGGAAGGGGATGAGCTGCGCGACGTCCCGACTGGCCGCGGTCCAGCGCGCCACCATCATGCACAGGCCCACGTTGAAGAGCGTCTGCAGCACAAGGATCGGGATCACCCCCAGCCAGAGCCAGGTCAACGGTTCACCGGTCAGCAGGACGATGACTCCGAGGATGCCGATGGAGACGAACTGCTGCTGGATCTCCTGGACGATCACGGCCAGGGGCATCACCGCACGCGGGAAGTGGATGGCGCTGATGATGGCGCGGTTGTTGGCGATTGCCTTCGTCCCGCCCATCACGACCCGCTGGGTGTAGGTGAAGGTGAAGACGCCAATGATCAGGAAGGCGGGGAAGTTCTCCACCCCCTTGCTCGTCTGCAGGAGGATTCCGAAGATGAAGTAGTAGACGATCGCGTTCAGGATTGGGCTGAGCACCAACCAGAACCGGCCGAGGGAGGTCTCGCCGTACTGGACGCTCTTGCGTCCGCTGCCCATCGCGACGATGAAGTCTCGGCGGGACCACAGCTCTCGCAGGTAGCTGCCGATTGGCTGCCGCGCGGACGTTGACTTCAGCCCCCACTGTGCGGCCAGGGCGCTGAGGTCCCGGTCGTCAGGGGCCGGAACCTGTTCCGGCAGGGTTGCGGACATCGCTTCTCCTACTCGCCCGGACCGACCACGCGCCCACGATAGTGCCGTCCTGCGCCGATAGTGTTCTCCTGTGGCTCAGCGTCCCCAGGTCGACCCAGGTACCGGCGAGGGGCCCACGCCTGCCCACGGGTTCCCGGTGGTCGGCATGATAGGCGGTGGGCAGCTGGCTCGGATGAGCCAGGAGGCCGCCCTCGCGCTCGGTGTGGGGCTGCGGGTCCTGGCCGCGGGTCCGGCTGAGTCGGCCGCGCGGGGCGGCGGCGATATCCGGTGGGGAGCGCACGACGACCCGCAGGCAGTGGCCGATTTCGCCCGCGGCTGCACTGTCGTGACGTTCGACCACGAGCATGTTCCCGCGGCGATCCTGGCCTCGCTGGTCGAAGCCGGTCAGGTGGTGCGACCGGGTCCTGCCGCCCTGGCCCATGCCCAGGACAAGGTGCACATGCGTGCTGCGATCAGCGCAGCGGGTGTGCCGTGCCCCGCGTGGGCGGTCGCCGGAACTCCGGACGACGTCGTGTCCTTCGCCGCCGAGAACGCCTGGCCCGTGGTTCTCAAGGTGTCGCGTGGTGGCTACGACGGCCGCGGGGTCTGGATCGTCGACAGTCCAGAGGATGCCACCGCCATCATGTCCGGCAACCCATTGGCGCCCGGGGTGCAGTGGTTGGTCGAGCAGTACGTTCCGTTCACCCGCGAGCTCGCTGCCCAGGTCGCCCGGTCCCCGTCCGGCCAGGCCGCGGTCTACCCAGTCGTGCGCACCGTGCAGACCAACGGGATCTGCACGGAGGTGGTGGCGCCGTGCCCGGGGCTCTCCGACGAGCACGCACTGGCTGCCCAGCAGGTGGCCCTGCGGATCGCTGAGGCCCTCGATGTGGTGGGCATGCTCGCCGTCGAGCTCTTCGACACCCCCGAGGGGGTGTTGGTCAACGAACTGGCGATGCGGCCGCACAACAGCGGTCACTGGACCATCGAGGGGGCCGTGACCAGCCAGTTCGAGAACCACCTGCGCGCGGTGCTCGACCTTCCCCTGGGCGCGCCTGCGGCGCGCGCCCCGCACACCGTGATGGTCAACGTGCTCGGCGGGGAACACCCGGACATGTACTCCGCCTACCGACACGTGATGGCTCGCGACCCGGGCCTGAAGGTGCACATGTACGGCAAGGACGTCCGGCCGGGCCGAAAGATCGGGCATGTCACCGTCGCCGGTGACGACCTGGAGTCGCTGCTGGCACGGGCCCATCATGCCGCGGACTACCTGACGGGAGTGATCGATGAATGACAACGGTGCCCTGCCCCCCGAGGTCGGGGTCGTGATGGGATCGGATTCGGACTGGGTGGTGATGGCCGATGCTGCCCAGGCCCTGCGTGACTTCGCCGTCCCGCACGAGATCGACGTCGTGTCCGCCCATCGGATGCCCGAGGACATGTTCGAGTACGGCCGGACCGCCGCCGCGCGTGGGCTGAAGGTGATCATCGCCGGGGCAGGTGGAGCCGCGCACCTGCCGGGGATGCTGGCCTCGGTGACCTCCATCCCCGTGATCGGCGTCCCGGTTCCGCTGCGCACCCTTGATGGCATGGACTCGCTGCTGTCCATCGTGCAGATGCCGTCGGGGGTCCCGGTGGCCACCGTCGGGATCGGCCAGGCGCGCAACGCTGGCCTGCTGGCTGTCCGGATCCTCGGCGTGGCCGAGCCCCGGCTGTGGCCGGACATGGACGCCTACCGGGCCGGCCTGCGCACCGCCGCACAGGTCAAGGGCGAGCGCCTGCGCGAGGAGTTCGGCGGGCAACCACTCGGCTGACCGCGCGGGGTTTGGTGAGGCTGTGCCGCATCGGCTTGGATTGGCCGTGCCGGATCCGCGCTCGGTCGCGCGCTACGACCCGCGCGCGATACGACCCCCCGCGCGATGGTTTGGGGGTCCGTCAGGCGTTCGGTCAGGCGTTCGGCCGGCCGAGCCCTCGGTAGGTCCACCCGGCGGCGCGCCACCGTCCGACGTCGAGGCAGTTGCGGCCGTCGAGGACCGATGGGTTGTCCGGCAGTGAGACCACGTCGGCCGGGTCCAGCTCGGTGTAGTCCCGCCACTCCGTGAGCACCAGGACCAGGTCGGCGCCGGTCAGGGCCTCGGAGATGTCCGTGGAATAGGCCATAGTCGGATAGGCCACCTCGGCGTTGGCCAGTGCCTGCGGGTCGTGGACCACGACCTCACCGCCGGCGGTGTAGATCGCCGCGGCGATGTCCAGCGCGGGCGAGTCGCGAACGTCGTCGGAGTCGGGCTTGAACGCGGCGCCCAGCACGGTGATCCGCTTGCCGACGAAGCGCCCGCCCACGAGCTCGCGGGCCAGCGCCACGGTGGAGGCCCGCCGACGGCTGTTGATCCCATCCACGTCGCGCAGGAAGCTCAGGGCGTCGGAGACGCCGAGCTCGCCGGCGCGGGCCATGAATGCGCGGATGTCCTTGGGCAGGCAGCCGCCGCCGAAGCCCACGCCGGCGCGCAGGAACTTCGGCCCGATCCGATCGTCGTAGCCGATGGCCTGCGCCAGCAGGGTCACGTCGGCGCCGGTCGCCTCACACACCTCGGCCATGGCGTTGATGAACGAGATCTTGGTGGCCAGGAAGCTGTTGGCCGCCACCTTGACCAGCTCGGAGGTGGGGTAGTCCATCACGAGGAACGGGGAGCCCCACTCGATCATGGGCGCATAGACCTGGCGCATGACCTCCTCGTCGGCGTGTGGTGGCTGACCGGGCCCCGCGGGGTCGGCCAGGCCGATCACGATGCGGTCGGGGGTCAGCGTGTCGGCCACGGCGAACCCCTCGCGGAGGAACTCCGGATTCCAGACCAGGTGCACGTCAGCGCCGGCTGGGGCCAGCGACTGCAGGCGGGTCTGGAGGTCCTCAGCGGTGCCCACGGGCACGGTGGACTTGCCGACGACCGTGCAGGGCCGGGTCAGAAGTGGTGCCAATGCGCCGATCGCCGCATCGATCTGGCTCAGATCGGCGGCGTTGGTCCTGGCGCGCTGCGGCGTGCCGACGGCGATGAAGTGGATGTCACCGAACTGCGCGGCCTCGGCGAAGTCCGTGGTGAACCGCAGCCGACCCGCGGCCACGTTGGACTCGAGCAACTCGGAGAGCCCGGGCTCATAGAACGGAACCTCCCCACGTGCCAGCGCGGCGACCTTCCCGGCGTCGACGTCGACGCCCAGGACGTCATAGCCGGACTCGGCCATGGCCGCGGCGTGCGTGGCGCCGAGGTATCCCGTGCCGATGACAGTGATCCTGGGGGGGGTGTTCACGCGGGCCAGCCTAATCCGGCGCCGACCGTGCCCCGTCTGCCACGCCCGGCCTCCCCACACCCGCGCGCCGACGCCGTCTCCTCCGGGCCCGGGACCCCGGGCGATGGTGTGGTGGTGCACCCCCCCGTCGTGGTAGTCGATTCGGCCCATCGAATGGGCGGAATCGACGACCACGAACGGGGTGGGGAGGTGAACGTGTGGGGGAGGTAGGGCGGGGAGCCGGGGTGCGCCTCGATGGGCCTCCCGGCTCCGGACGGCGCCGGGCGCGCGCGTAGCCTTGAGGGCATGGCACTCACCCCGAACCCCGACTTCGATGCATTCACCCTGCCCGAGGAGCACGAGATGCTCCGCGCCGCCGTCCGCGAGCTGGCCGAGGACAAGATCGCCCCGCGTGCTGCGGAGATTGATGAGACCGGTGAGTTCCCGTGGGACGTCTACGAGGCTCTGCGTGCCAACGACTTCCACGCCATCCACATCCCCGAGCAGTTCGGCGGACAGGGCGGAGACGCGCTCGCGGCCTGCCTGGTGATCGAGGAGGTCGCCAGGGTGTGTGCCTCCAGCTCGCTGATCCCGGCGGTGAACAAGCTCGGCACGATGCCCCTGATCGTCGGGGCCTCCGATGAGCTCCTCGGTCGCTACCTGCCCGAGGTCGCCAGCGGCGCGGCGATGTTCTCCTACGCCCTGTCCGAACGGGAGGCAGGCTCGGATGCTGGGTCGATGACCTGCCGGGCGGTGGCCGGCGATGGCGGCTGGGTGCTCAACGGTCAGAAGTCGTGGATCACCAATGCCGGGATCTCGAAGTACTACACCGTCATGGCCGTCACTGAGCAGGGCGTCGGGCCCAAGGGGATCTCCGCCTTCGTCGTGCACGCCGACGACGCCGGCTTCTCGCTTGGCACGCCGGAGCGCAAGCTGGGCATCCATGGCTCCCCCACCCGCGAGATCTACTTCGAGGACTGCTGGATCCCGGGCGACCGGATCGTCGGCGAGCCGGGCACCGGGTTCCAGACCGCCATGCGCACCCTGGACCACACCCGCGTGACGATCGGGGCGCAGGCGCTCGGGATCGCCCAGGGCGCCCTGGACGCAGCCGTGGCCTACGCCCGCGACCGCAAGCAGTTCGGCAAGAGCATCGGGACCTTCCAGGGCCTGCAGTTCCTGCTCGCCGACATGGCCATGAAGGTCGAGTCAGCCCGGATGCTGACCTACGCCGCCGCGGCGCGCAGCGAGCGTGGGGCCAGCGATCTGCCCTTCTTCGGCGCTGCGGCCAAGTGCTACGCCTCGGACATCGCCATGGAGGTCACCACCGACGCCGTCCAGGTGTTCGGCGGAGCCGGTTATGTGCGCGACAACCCCGTCGAGCGGTACATGCGCGACGCGAAGATCACGCAGATCTATGAGGGCACCAACCAGATCCAGCGAATGGTGATGGCACGCCAACTCCTCAAGTAGGCCTCAGCGCCCACCCCACCCCACCGCCCGACCCGCAGCCCCTCCGCAAAGGGTCAGATCCTCCCCGTCGGCGCGGAGATTCTTGCCCTTTGTGGAGGGTCTGCGCGGTGGGGGCGGGGCTCACGGCGTGCGGTCCGCACCCTGTCGGCGGTAGTTTGCTGACGGGTCGGCCACGGTCGCCGTAGTGGACGGGGTGACCGGCGCTGGGCTGGTCATCGACGGCGAGCTCGTGGACCGGCTCGTGGACCGGCTCGTGGAGATCGACCGACCTGAGACCGCCATGGGTGCGGACTGGATCCGCTGGGAGGGGTGAGCGATGAATTCGCATGTGGTTGCGTGCCAGAAGTGCGGGAAGAAGAACCGGGTGCCGGTCTCGGCGACGGGTCGGCCGGCATGCGCCTCCTGCGCCGCGGCCCTGCCGTGGGTCGTCAACGTCGGGGATGCGGATCTCGCGGCGGCCCTGGACACGAACCAACTGGTGCTCATCGACCTGTGGGCCCCGTGGTGTGGACCCTGCCGTATGGTCGCGCCGGTCCTCGAGCGACTGGCCACCCGCTATGCCGGCAGGATCAAGGTGGTCAAGGTCAACGTGGACGACAGCCCGATGGCAGCCGCACGGTTCGACGCACGGAGCATCCCCACCCTGGTGCTGATGAAGAACGGCACGTCCGTGGGGCGGGTGGTGGGCGCACAGCCCGAGCCGGTCCTGGCACGGGAGATCGACACGGTGCTGGCCGCTTCCTGAGCGACCACCCTCGGACCGCGCCTACCGACCGCCACCCCGGGCGGCTCGCGCTGCGAGCAACCGCAGGATCTCCATGCGCTGCATCTCCCTCAGCGCACGCACTCCACCCTCTGGATCCATTCGGGCGTCTGCGGCAGGTCGGCGCGTTCCCGGCCGATCAGGACGGCGATCACTGGGATGTTGGCGGGCCGACCGGGCCAGCCCGTGTGCCCATCGGTCAGCACGATGATGACGTCCACGCGGGGCCGCAGCTCCTGCGCAGCCCGGATTCCGAGCGCCATGTCGGTACCACCGCCTCCGGCCAGGCGCGTCGCATCGGCGCGGCGCACGGAGGTGACGGCATGCACGGCGGCATCCACGGCCAGGACGTTCACCTGTGGGTCGGCGACGCCCAGCGCGGCCAGGACTCCGTCGATCTCGCCGAGCGCCTGAGCGAGCAGCCCATCGTCCACGCTGCCTGACGTGTCGACAACCACTCCGACCCGCGGGACCGGCCGGCGCAGCGCCGGCAGGATCACGGGGCCCGCGGCAGCCTGGCGTCGCGAGATCCGGGAGTAGGTGTAGTCGGACTGGCCGTTGGCCCAACCCAAGCCGCGGCGGACGGCCGCATGCAGGGTGTTGCGCCAGTCCACGACCGGATCGAGGATCGTGTCGACCCATCGACCCCAGTCGCCTGGAAGGTCTCCGCGGCCGGGGTGGGACTGCATCTCGATGGCCACAGTGCTGCGGATGGCCGCTGCGGTGACCGCGCTCAAGCCACCGGCATCCGACAGCTCGGGGAGTTCGTAGGTGCGGTGCACGCCGTCGCAGCCGGATCCGCAGGACGGGTCAGGGCCTTCTTGAGAGATCCCGGGGGGATGCTCGCCCTGGGGATCCCGGCGCACCGGCGGTTGGGTGTCGGACCCCGGCGCCGGATGCGGGCCCCGGCCGTCGGTCTGCTCGAGCGGTCGGGGGACCCACGCCGGATCGAGGTTCGGGTCGTCGTCGGTGGCTGGGAGGCCGGTGAGCGTCGCGTAGTACTCCTCGGCGGCGCGGCCCTCGGCCAGGCCCAGCTCCGCGGCGCCGATCAGGCCGTGATGGTCGGCCAGGGCGTGGGCTCGGGCGGCGAGAGTCGGGCCAGTGGCCCTGACCCCTCCCGATGTGCGCGGCGGGGCCCTGTGAGCGGCTGCGGGGTCCGCCGTACTGGGGGTCGCCTGCGCTGCGCGGCGGGTCAGCCCGGCCGTCAGCTCGTGGATCGTGATGTCAGCCGCCACCCGCCATGCCCGTGATGTCAATCCGCGCACGCCCATGTCGCTGGCCCGTCCGGCATGATCGGCGAGCAGGTGCCACACATGATGGGCGAGCTCGGCCCCAACGTCGGCGGCCGTTCGCACCGTATCGCCCAGCCAGGCGGGGTTGACGTACAACCGCCATGCCGGGTCGGTGGCCATCGTGGTGACCCGATCGGTCGGGACTGCTACCAGCGCGTACACGGCGGTCGTGAGGTAGGGCATGTCGCCAGTCTCCGAACCATCGGGGACGGGTGGGCTGGTCAGCCACAGCTTCGCTGCCGCCAGGGCGTCGGCCGCCGGGCGATCGAGACTCATGAGGGCAGCAGCCCAGCCAGGGCCAGAGGACCGGTGAAGGCAGTCAGGCCCAGCGGAAGGGCTGCGCGCGCTGGCCGGATGCGCAGCAATGACCGGACCACGGGGACCGCGGGGTCGACCCCGGAGACCTCAGCCGCACGGACGCAGACGCCCAGACCGGCTTCCCAGCGGGCGGTGGTCGGCCGGCTGGCCACGGCGGCGAGCACACCGTGCAGGGCCACGTGCACACGATCCGCGCGCAGCCCCGTGAGCTGGTCGCCACCGGGATCGGCGAGCAGGGACTCCGGGTCAGGCAGGTCGAGGGCGGACAGCCAGGAGAGGAACTCGTGGCCCGTGGGCGCCCCGACCGCACCGTGGACCAGCAGCCGTACCGCCTCGGCGTCCGCAGGGTCGGCAGCGGCCAGCAGGCGTGCCGTGTAGTCCCAGGTGCGGGGAGTCGGGAAGGCCCGGCCCCGGGCGGCGGCGTCCTTCGGGATGGCTGACAGTTGCCCGGACCGCACCCCGAGGAATGCCGCGACCTTCGCCCGCGCTGCCGCGACCCGGGCTGCGTAGCCGGCGTCCAACGTTGGCACGGTGATCTGCGGCCATTGGCCCGTGACCAGGGACTCGGTGAAGACCTCCACAGGGAGGTTCCAGTCGATGTGGACGAATCGGTTGGCGGTCGGGGCCGCGAGCTCCCAGCCGGACGCTGCCACGTCGGCGGGATTGGCCGCTGCGCCGAATGAGACTCGCTCCGGAAGCCGGAGCGCGCCGACCTCCCCGTGGGTCAGGGGACGAAGGGCGGCCGCCTGGACGGCCGGGGACGCGGTGGTCCACTCGTCGAAGAACACCACGGACGGCCCGGGCACTTCGGCGACCCGGACCGCCCACTGCGGGGGTGCGAGGTCGACCCGGCCGGCGCTCACGACCGGCAGCCCCGCGAAGTCGCTGGGTTCGTAGTGCGAGCAGATCAGGGTCTCAACGTGCCAGCCGGACTCCGCAGCGGACTCGACGACGGCGGTCTTCCCGGCTCCCGGCTCACCCCAGAGCAGGAAGGGGATCCTCGTCGCCACGCAGACGCCCAACGCCCGCAGCACCTGCTCGTACCCGATCCGATCCCTGGCCATCGGCTGCTCCCTCCACCTGGCATGACGTTAGGGCGGGGCTCTGACATCGCCTGACCGCAGCGCGGCGACGGTGTCGGGAACGGTGCCGCACCGTGCGACGGCCACGGCCAGTTGGGTCAGCTGGGTGACGCCCGGGCGTCGATGGCTCAGCACGCGGGCGACCCGCTCGACCGCCGAGGGGGCCGGCGGCCCCGGCGGGAAGCCGACCCCCTCCTCAGCCACCCATGCCAGCTGCTCGGGGGTCGGTCGGTAGCCCGCAGCGACCCAGCGGGCGAGAAGCTGGGCAGCTCCGGGCACGGAGATCCCCCAGTCCCTGGCCACCGCCTGCGCTGCCTGCGGGGAGTAGCCGGCCTCGGACAGGGCCACGATGTCGACCCGCCGGGTGCCCGTGCTGATCCACCGGGCACGGGCCTGCGGGTCGTCCAGGTCCAGTTGCGTACCAGTCCACGCTGCCCAGAGGACGATGTCCGGGTCCGTCGTGGCGGCAGCCGTGGTGGCCAGCCATGCCGTCGGCGCGCCGCTGTGCGCCAAAGCGAGCAGGAGGTCAAGACCGGGGGCGTCGAGCCCGGCAGCAACCAGCGCACCGCGGGTCTCGGCCACCCATGAGGGGTCCAGGCTGCAGGCCCATGCCTGGTCGAGCTCGACGTCCCGGCCTGCGCCCCCCGGCGGTTCCGGGACACCGGCTGGGCCAAGACCTGCGATCAGGGCACGAAGCGCGCGCCGTGGGCATCCGCTGGCGGTGGCCACGTGGGGGACGCCCCGGCAGTGCGCAGCCGCCTCGCGGGGATCGGCGAAGCCGCTGGCCGGGCAGCACGAGAGGGTGCCGTCGGTGCTGGACCAGGTCATCCCGCGATCGGTCGAGCGCACCACCGGACCGGACCGGCGCAGCGCGCGCTCCCGCCACACCCGGAACCCGGGCAGGACGGCGCGCAGCTCACCGATGCATGACACGCCGCCGCCGAAAGCCGCGGCGATCCGCTCGAGATCGGCGTCGTGACCGGTCTGGACCGTCCAGTCCGCCTCGATCACCACCGGGTGGCGCACCGCCCGGGCGCCGTCCGAGGCCCGGCACGGGAACGTGGTGGCCAGGGGGAGGTCCAGACTCGTCGCCCCAGCGGTCATGGCACACCTCCCAGCCCAGCGGCCACGTCCGACCCGCCAGCGCGAGAGACCGTACGCCGGGGCCCTGACATCGCAGCGGTGCCACCCCACCCGGGTCGCGCCTCGGGGGCTCGGCTCCGATACCGTCGCGGCCATGGCCGAACATGTGGCGGCGCCGTGGCCGGATGGCGTCTCCGTGATCATGCCCGTGCTCAACGAGCAGCGGCACCTGAGCCATGCGGTCACCGGAATCCTCACCCAGGACTGGCCGGGCCCCCTGGAGATCGTGCTGGCGCTGGGTCCGTCGACTGATCGCACCGACGAGGTGGCCCGGCGGCTGTCGGCGATCGACGAGCGGATCGTGCTCGTCCCCAATCCGAGCGGCCGGACTCCCTCGGGCCTGAACGCTGCGATCGAGGCCTCGCGCTTCGAGGTCGTGATCCGCGTCGACGGGCACGCGATCCTGCCCGAGGACTACGTCTCCACGGCGGTCGAGACGCTGGCGCGCACTGGCGCTGACAATGTCGGGGGGATCATGCTGGCCGAGGGTGAGACGCCCTTCGAGCAGGCGGTCGCCCGGGCCATGACCTCCCCGATGGGCGTCGGGGCGGCCCCCTTCCATGTGGGAGGTGGTCAGGGAGAGGCCGAGACCGTCTACCTCGGCTGCTTCCGCAAGTCCGCGCTGACGCGTGTCGGTGGCTATGACGAGACGTTCCTGCGAGCCCAGGACTGGGAGATGAACCACCGGATCCGCGCCGCCGGCGGCCGGGTCTGGTTCAACCCCGATCTCGTCGTGAGCTACCGCCCACGCCCGGACTCAACATCGCTGGCCACCCAGTACTTCCACTACGGCCGTTGGCGTCGCGAGGTCATGCGCCGACACCCGGAGACGGCATCCCGTTCCTCCGCGCTGCGCTACTTCGCTCCGCCCACGGCCGTGATCGGAGTGCTCGCTGGTGCCGCCGCAGGACTCGTCGGCTCGACCGGAGGCCCGCGCGCACTGCGGATCGGCTGGCTGGCGCCACTGGGCTACTTGGCGCTGATCACCGCCGGGGCCGCCGTCACCGGCCGCGGGCTGCCCCCCGGTGCGCATGCTCGGCTCCCGCTCGTCTACGCCAGCATGCATCTCGCCTGGGGGATCGGCTTCCTGACCTCGCCGCCCGGACTGCGCGAGCCTGAGGCGTGAGGGCGCTCGTCCGCCCCAGAGCCGCCGGGCCCGATGCCCTGGCCGCCGTCACCCAACGGCTCGCTCGGCTCGGCCTCGATGCCGTGGTCGTCCTGGACCCGGCACCGGTCCCCGAGCAGTTGGAGGCCATCGCGGGGGCACTGGACGGCCGGACCCTGGTCGTCGACGCAGACCTCGTCGTGGCTGATGCCAGCCTCGGCCAGCTCGTCGATGATCCGGCCGTCCGCAGCGGCGCGCTCGTGTCCCCCGCCCCGCGGCGCCAGCGAACGCCCGCAGCCACCACAGGGCAGGCCACCGGCGGCCAGGTCCGCCTCGGCGTGCGCCGGGTCCAGCACCATGATCACGGTCTGCGGACCATCCCATCCCCGTATCGTGCCCCGGCCCGGCCGGGACCGGCAGGGGCCACCTGGTTTGCAGCCTGCCACCCGCCCCGGCCCACGGGTGCGCCCGACCCCGGATGCAGCTCGAGGACCACCCCGGCCGCGGATCGGCCCCGGATTATGCGTGGACCGGCATCATCACGATCATGACGCGGGGCCGAACGCCAATCCCGACACAGCCGCCATCACGCTCAGCGACGCCCACCACCCCGCGCATGACCACTCAAGGTGACGCTCAACACAGCAGCGTCGTGGCGTCGGGCACCTGCTCGCAGGCGAAGCCCGGCCCCATGCACCGGCGCATCGCATACGAGTCGTAGATCGCGTCCTCCACTTCGGAATCCTCGGGTCATGGCACCTGGCCCGCCTGCGCCGCAACGGGCTGTTCGAGCGCCGTCAGCACTCGAACACCTACCAACTCACCAGCGACGGGCTGCGTGTCGCCGTCTTCTACTCCAAGGTCCACGACCGGCTCCTTCGGCCGCGCATCGCCGCCGACCACCCGCCAGCACCCCTCGAACTGCGCCGCGCCCTCACGGTCATCGACCGCCACGTCCACGGCTACGCCGAGCAAGCCCGCCTCGGGAACGCAGCCTGAAACTCAGACTCAACGCCAGAGTTGGGACAACCAAGGAACGCTAGAGGGCTGGGCCTTCGGCTCGATCGCGCTGCTCACCTGCGCCCTGCTGCTGTGGGATCGGCTTCACCACGGTTGGGCGGCGGCGACCCCCGGACGAGCTCCCGCGCTGAGCGGGCCCTCCCGCCGATCCCCCCGGCGCCGGGGTGACGAAGGCCCGCCCGGGTCGTCGGCACCGCCGGCGCCTGGGCGCTGGTGGCGTCCGGACCGTCCTCGGGTCGGGCTGACTCGACAGGTCCCGGTCGTGCACTGGCCAGGCAACATCCTGGCCGGGTGGGCGTTCGGGTGGATCGGGCTGCTCACCAGCGCCATGGTGCCGGGGTGGGCCGCCTACACCGGCTGGCGGCGTCCGGTGCGCGCCCCGGGGCGGCGGACCGCAGGCGGGGAACAGAGCCGCCCACATCTGGTTGAACCCTCAGGCGATCAGTCAGACCCGGGACCGGGGACCCACGCGTCGAGCCCCTCAGCCATCCATGGAACCATGGTCTCCGCATACGTCTTGGTCAGGTGACCATAGTCTCGGTAGACAATCACGTGGCCGACTGCCGCAGGACAGGAATCGGGCAGGCAGAGGCCGTCCGTCAGATCCACAGTGCGCCATCGATAGTCCGGATCGGCGCTGAGAATGCGATCAAGGGGGTTCCTCTCGTCAACAGCGACAGACCGCGGGGTGGCGCACTCCGACAGCGCTTCGAGATGTTCAGCGACGCAGTCGGGCACGATGGTGTTCTGCCCATCTCGGCGCATTAGGGGTGTGTCGGCGATGAACACGGGCGTCGTGCCATGCCGCTCAAGTTCGTGTGCCACAACGCGGAAGCCGCGGCGGATCTCCCGGTCGCGGGCGGCTCCCGAGAGTTGCTGACCGGTGGCTCTGTCGAGGATCCTGACGTAGTTGACGGACGTCAAGATCAGCAGATCCGGTGGGTCCTCGGCCAAGCGAGCCCTGACATGGGACTTCCACTGCTCACACGGCACGTACGGCGATGCGTCTACGCTGTCCGAGATCATGCTATCCGTCAGCGGACATCTCGACTTGAGCAGAGACCGGACCCCCCACCCGCGCTGCCGCCCGAGTGACGTAAGGGTCGGCAGCCAGGACGTCGCGTGCGAGTCGCCGGCGATCGCGATCTGGAAGACAGCGTCGGGGTCGCCGTACTGGCAGTCCTGCACCTCGGTCCCCCCGCGACCAACCTGGCACCCGTCGAGGTACGCGACCGGGTTGTCCATCGGGGCATCTACCGGCCGTGGAGCCAGCGGAACGAATGAATCTCTCGGTTCCGCGTTGGCCGCGACCCAGTCGCGGTCGAGGAGCTGGCCGGCGCCTAGGGCTTGAGCGGGCACGGAACTCAGGTCGACGGAACCACCCACGCCGCTTGCTCGTTGGAGGGCCTGCCCGGCAACAACGGAACCCGAGACAAGCGCGGCGCCCATGGCCAGCGCCAACCCGCTCCTGGTACGGAAGGTGGCAGCGTGGCGGACGGGGTTCTCGATGAATCGCAACGACAGGTAGGCGGCGATCCCCGAAACCACCGTCACGACCACGAGGACCGTCCAGCCGACGGACGGCCACAGCTCGGTGGTTATTGCGATCGCTGGCCAGTGCCACAGATAGAGGCTGTACGAGAGCCCCCCCACCCAGACCATGAGCGGCAGTGAAAGCATGTTGCTAGCCGGTCCCCTCGTGCGCCCCATACCCGCCACGATCAAGGCGGCGGCGCCCAAGGTCGGAGCGAGTGCTGCTGCCCCCGGGAATGGGGTGCCCTCATTGATGAGCACGGCCGAGCCGGCCACGGCGATGAGCCCCGCCCAACCCAAGGAGACGCGGACCCAAGCCGGGATGCGCTGGAACTCAGAAGCGAGCAGGGCGATGATGCCGCCCAGGGCCATCTCCCACAGACGGGTGAACGTCGAGAAGTATGCGGCAGCAGGAGAATGGGCGGTCGCCCATAGCGAGTACGCGAGGGAAGGGATGAGGATGGAGCCCATTGCAGCGAGCAGGCTCCTCCGAAGCCGTGCGCCCCGCCGTGCTGCTATCACGGCGAACGTCGTGAGCAGCGCAGGCCACATGAAGTAGAACTGCTCCTCGACGGACAGCGACCAGAAGTGCTGGACCGGCGACGCCGCCTCCTCGGCCCCGAGGTAATCGGTTGATCTCCGTGCGAAGACCCAGTTGACCACGAAGAGCCCCGCGCCTTCGATGTCCGTGGCAACGCTCGGCCAGCGTGAGACTGGCAGGACCAACCATGTGGTCATGGCGGTCAGAACCAGGACCAACGTTCCGGCGGGGAGGAGTCGCTTGGCCCGACGCGCGTAGAACCGTGCGAAATCCACACGGCCACTGGTACTCAGCTCACGCAGCAGTAATCCCGTGATCAGGAACCCCGAGACCACGAAGAACACGTCCACACCGACGAAGCCCCCCGTCACGCCGGGCACGTGCGCGTGGTACATCAGGACCATCAGGACGGCGAGCGCCCTGATCCCCTCAACATCCGGCCGGAAGCCCAACGCCCCCCGATGGCTGGTCAATCGGGGCAGGTCGGACTCCAGTCCCTCGCCGCTCCGCTGGTCGCGAGTCAGTGCAGAACGGGGCATGGGGGAATCCTGCACCACAATGAGGCGTCGACCAACTACCCCACCGGGGGCACCGCTGGAGATCGTCACGGCCGATCAGTCATCAGATCCTGGAGAAGGCGGTCCAACTAGGGAAGCGCTGATCTTCTGGGGTGGTCGGGGTGGCACCCGGGTCCGATGTCGGTGGGTGCGTGATGATGGGGCATGCGTGCCGAGCAGCCCAGTTTCACCGATGTGGAGTAGGGCAACCGTCGTCGGGTCTCCCGGCGGGAGAAATTCCTGGAGACGATGAACGCCACGATCCCGCGGGCGAGGTGGGTGGGGGTGATCGAGCCTCACTACTACTGCGACGGGCCGGGCAAGCGGGGCCAAGGCCAAGCCGGTGGAGATGCATCTGCTGCAGGCGTGGTTCTCGCTGTCCGATGAGGGTGTCGAGGACGCGATCTACGACTCGTATGCGATGCGCCGGTTCATGGGTTTGGACTTCGCCTGCGAGCAGGTGCCGGACGCCACGACGCTGCTTCACTTCCGGCATCTGCTGGAGAAGTACGAGCGCGGGGAGAAGCTGTTCGCGGAGCAGAACGAGGTCTTCGCCGAGCAGGGCTGGATCATGCGTGGCGGTTCGATCGTGGACGCCACGATCGTCGCCGCACCGTCGTCGACGAAGGATGCCGCCGGCACCCGGGATCCGGCGATGCGCCAGACGAAGAAGGGCAACCAGTGGTACTTCTCCGTTGAAGGTCCACATCGGTGCCGACGCCGGCACCGGCTACGTCCATTCCGTCGCGGTCACCGGTGCGAACGTCCATGACCTGGACGGGTGGTGAGTCTGGTGCGGGACGATGACGAGGTCGCCTACACCGACGCCGGCTACCAGGGGGTGGACAGACGCCTCGACGTCACCAGCGACGAGCACCGGTCCAAGGTGCGGTGGCAGGTCGCGGCCTGCAAGGTGAATCGCCCCGGGTTTCGTGGAGGCTCGATTAGTTGGATCTGGCCCCGGCGGGGACAGGGTTCTCAGGGTAGTGCTCGGGTGTGGCGCTGGCCCAGTGGTTGGCTTCGAACTCGGCGGGTGGGATGAGACCGATCTCGCCGTGCAGGCGCCTGTGGTTGTACCAGTCGACATACTCGGCAACGGCGATCTCGACGTCGGTCACTGACTTCCAGCCGCCGTTGGGCCGCATGACCGGGTTGCGGATGCACTCGGCCTTGAACAG
>JAQBEX010000185.1:0-5064 GCA_032123675.1 Actinomycetes bacterium | reverse complement strand
CGACAACGCCATGGACGGCGTTCCTGGGGTGACCACCCCGGAGGTCCCACCCGGTGGGAGGTTCGCGTTCGACTTCGTCGTTCCCGACCCGGGGACGCATTGGTTCCATCCGCACACCGGGCTGCAGCTGGATCGCGGGCTGTATGCCCCGTTCATTGTCGACGACCCCGATGAACCCGGGGAGTACGACCACGAGTGGGTGATCGTCCTGGATGACTGGACAGATGGGGTCGGCCCGAGCCCGGAGCAGATCCTGGCCGACCTGCAGGCTGCTGCGGGCCGTTCGATGATGGGCGGCATGATGGGCGGCTCCGCGGACGGTGATGTCAGCTACCCGTTCTTCCTCATCAACGGGCGGACCGGGAACGACCCGGACGCCCTGGCTGCCCGCCCGTGGCAGCGGGTCCGCCTGCGGATCATCAACGCGGGCGCGGACACCGCCTTCAGGGTCGCCGTGGCTGGCCACGACCTGACCGTGACGCACTCTGATGGGTACCCCGTCCAGCCGGTGACGGCCCAGGCGGTGTTGATCGGGATGGGAGAGCGGTACGACGCCACCGTCACCCTGGGCGACGGGGTGTTCCCCCTGGTCGCCGAACCTGTCGGCAAGCCGGGCTTGGCACGGGCTGTCATCCGCAACCGGCGGCGGTCCGGTGCCCGAGAGCGACTACCGCCCCGCCGAGCTCGGGGCGGCGCCGCTGCGGGTCCAGGACCTGACCGCCGCCGCATCGTCGATGCTTCCCGCCCGTGATCCGGACAGCGTCCAGGAAGTGGTCCTCAGCGGGGGGATGGGCGCCTATGTGTGGACGATCAACGGCCGGACCTACGACCAGACCGTCCCGCTAACGATCAGGGAGGGGCAGGTCGGACGCCTACGCATGACGAACCACTCGATGATGAGCCATCCGGTGCACCTGCACGGGCACTCGTTCCAGGTCGGGCCGGCCGGAGGGCGTGGCCCGCGCAAGGACACGGTCCTGCTCCCGCCGATGGCCCGGGCCGACGTTGACTTCGCGGCGTCCAACCCCGGCGACTGGATGGTCCACTGCCACAACGCCTACCACGCCGAGGCGGGGATGATGACCCGTCTCGAGTACGTCACCTGACCCGCGTGATCACCTCCCGCCCCCCACGACCCCGAGTCACAGGAGTACACATGGCACCCCCTCGACTGATCCCGCTCGTGCTCGCCAGCACGCTCGTGGTCGGCGCCTGCGCCAGCGGCACCGCTGACGAGGGCGAAGGGGGCGGGTCCGCCGCACCGAGCGCCTCGGCGACAACTGCCGGTCCCTCAGCTGCGGTGCCATCGGAACCGATTGCCTCCGTGACCGCGAGTGCGGAGTGGTCGCATGTCCACAACCTGACCGTGGATGGGGACCTGCTCTTGATCGGAACTCACGGGGGGCTGTGGTCCCAGCTGCCGGGA
This sequence comes from Actinomycetes bacterium, assembly GCA_032123675.1. Classification (GTDB taxonomy): domain Bacteria; phylum Actinomycetota; class Actinomycetes; order S36-B12; family CAIYMF01; genus Prado023. The sequence goes on along the minus strand of JAQBEX010000185.1, from coordinate 3,638 downwards.
CAGCCCGCCCAGTTGGTCAGCGAGCAGCCCTTCGATGTCATGGGATTCGCGCAGGCGGGCCCGACAATGTACGCGTCCGGGCATCCCGGGCCGGGCCAGGACGCGCCATCGGACCTGGGTCTGCAGACCTCGGAGGACGCGGGCCGGACCTGGGAGTCGACGTCCCTGCTGGGTGAGGTCGACTTCCACCGCCTGCGCGCTCAGGACTCCATCGTGGCGGGGCTGTCGGCTCACGACGGCAGGTTCCTGCGATCCGCCGATGCCGGCAGCACATGGAGCGACCTCGGCAGCCCGGGGCTGTTCGACTTCGTGCTGGACCCGAGCGACCCCGAGATCGTGATCGGCACCCAGCAGTCCGGTCCGTGCGCAGCTCCGACGGTGGGCAGACCTTCAACGCGATTCCCGACGCCCCGCTGCTGGCGTTCCTAGCATGGACCGGGACCAAGGTGTACTCCATCGCTACCGACAACACGGTGCAGGCCTCCACCGACACGGGAGTGACGTGGGAGCAGATGGGCCAGCTGGAGGGCCAGCCGCAGGCCCTCGGCGCGGACGGCGACCGCGTCGTGGCCCTGGCCGGATCCACCATCTGGGACTCGACCGACGGGGGCCGGACCTTCGCGCCACGCATCACTGGGCTGGACGCCCACTGACTCACACCATCTGCGAGTTCGGGTCAGATGCTCGGACTTGCCGGGGGCAGGGTCAGGCGGAGCGTGGCCCCGCGTCCGGGGCCGTCGCTGTGGGCGGTCAGGGTGCCACCGTGGTCGGAGACGATCGCCCGGGCGATCGTCAGGCCGAGCCCGGACCCGGTCCCGGTCCCATGGTCTCGGCCGCGGGCAGGGTCCACGCGGTGGAACCTCTCGAACACCGAGTCCAGCTGATCGGTTGGGATTCCCTCGCCGGAGTCGGTGACGTCTATGGTGACCCCGCCGCTGTGACTGGGTGCGCACTCGATTCTGACCCAGCCCCCGGAGGGCGTGTGCCGCAGGGCGTTGTCCAGCAGGTTCCCGAGTACCTGCTGCATCCGGTCCGGATCGACAACGACGCGGCCGCGGCGGGAGTCGGAAGCGCACCGGAGTTCCACTCCGGCCGCCCGGTAGCGCGCATCAGCTGACTTCACCGCAGTGGCGAGGACCTCGTCCATTGCCACCGTGCGCAGCTGCAGCCCGAGGGCGTGCTCCTGGGCATCGGCGGCCTCTCGGATGTCCGTGGCCAGCCGACCCAACCGGGTGATCTGGGCGCGCATGAGATCGAAGGACTCGTCAGTGGGGGCGACGACGCCGTCCTGGAGTCCGTCGATGTGTGCCTGCAGGGTTGCCAGGGGCGTGCGGATCTCATGGGCGAGGTCGGCCAGCAGTTGACCGCGGGCGGTGTCGGTGCGGTGGAGCTGTTCGGTCATTTCGTGGAACGACTCGGCCAAGGTGGAGATCTCCCGGCTGAAGGTCGACGCCGGCACGGTGACATCGTAGTTGCCACCCGCGACTTTCTCCGCGGCCTCGGACAGGTCGGCGATCGGCCGCGCCACCCGTCGGCTCAGCAACCAGGAGAGCAGAGCGGCGGTCGACACCGCGACAACGGCCGAAAGGGCCAGCGCGATCGACATCGAGGATGCGAACGCCTCCTGGGCGTGCTGCTCGACCTCCGGTGTGTCCTCCCCGGTTCGCTGCAGGTGCTCAGCGAACAGTCCCGGTGCGATCAGCGTGAGGACCATCACCAGAGTGATGCCGGCAATGAGGATCACCATCAGTTGGGCGCCCAGTAGGCGCGAAGCCAGGCCAACCGGCCGCGCCATCAGCGGGCCATCCCGTAGCCGACGCCGCGCACGGTGCGGATGTGCCGGGGATTCGCGGCGTCGTCGCCGAGCTTGCGGCGCAGGTGCCCGACGTGGACATCGACGATGTGCTCGTCGCCGTACCAGTCCGAGTCCCAGACGCTGCTGATGAGCTCCCTGCGGCTGAACGCTCGTCGCGGCTCGGCCACCAGGGCAGTGAGCAGGTCGAACTCGGTCCGGGTCAGCTCCACCTCGGACCCGTCGACCCACACCAGCCTGGCCGTCAGGTCCATCGCGACGTCTCCGGCGTTGATCACTGTGGGCTCGGCCGGGGCGGACTCCGGTTCCGCGGCGCCGATCGCGCGGGGGCGCCGGAGCATCGCCCGCACCCGTGCCACCAGCTCGCGGGGGGAGAATGGCTTCACGAGGTAGTCGTCTGCGCCGACTGTGAGGCCGATGACCTTGTCGAGCTCCTCGTCGCGCGCGGTGAGCATGATGACGTAGCAGTCGGAGAACGTCCGGATCTGGCGGCACACCTCGAGCCCGTCGATCCCGGGCAGCATCACGTCGAGGACCACGAGCTCCGGCGGCTGTTCCCGGGCTGCGGCCACCGCTGTCGGGCCGTCGAAGGCCAGATCAACCCGGAATCCCTCCCGTTCCAGGTACGAGGCGACCACCTTGGCCAGCGGCGCTTCATCGTCTACGACCAGCACACGAGGGGCGGGGGCGTTGTCAGCGGTGGGCTTCACCGGACCATCTTCTGGCAATCAGCCGGATCGGTCACGCAGGCGTTGGCGGGGCCGTGGGATTGGTCTGCAGGAGTTGGTGCGCCTCCAGGTACTCGTCGGACGTGATCTCGCCTGCGGCCAGTCGCCGATCCAGGATCTCTCGCGGCGTCTCCGACCTGGGTGCCGCGGGGGGATGGGACTGTCCGCGGGTCAGTGCCACGACCGCCCAGATCCCGAAAGCGAGCAGGGCTACCCAACCCAGCATCATCACGACCATCCAGCCTGCACTCCAGCCCTCATGTGGCCACCACATCATCACAACCGCCTCCTCAGACCCGCCACTCCATCGTGGACCGCGCGGGTGTCGAAATCCGGTGACTGCCATGAAGAATGCGTGAAGAGGTGGGCCTGTGAGAAGCGACCCGGCCGGGCCACAGGCGTGACCACGCGGGAAGCGTCGGCCCTCAGCCACGGCGACCGGCGGACCCCGTCCCAGCGGCTCGGCGGCGACCATGCGCGCAGTGAACGCGATCGTTCCGGGGTGACCGCGACCGTGATGTGGCTCTGCCCTGAGCTTGGGAGCCGGGTAGGGCCACCCAATGACGCCGGATCGCTTCCGGCCACCGATCGACTTCCGGTGCCCCGCATCGCCGCGTGTCGGTCGCCGTGGTCGCCCGCGGCCGCTCGGTCAGTGGCCCCCTGGCGCCCGCACTGGGCGTCAGCTGTCGGCGAGGAGCCGTGCGATGGCGGTGTGGCCCAGGGACCGGGCGTGGTCGCGGGCGGTGATGCCGTCGTTGTCGGGGATGTCGGCGGCCGCGAGGGTGCAAGCATCACAGGCCAGCCCGCGGAGCGCCTTCGCCCCTGACGTGCTACCCCGCCCGCCACGACCCGCGTCATATCGCCGCGAGTCTGGCGTCCCTTCCGGGGGTGGGGCTCGGCCCGGGGCTCAGGATGCGTCGCTGGGTCGCCGGACGATGTATTGGTCGAGGCTGAGGTGTCCTTCGGCGGCTTCGATGGCGAGCCGGCGGTGGAGCTGTTCGCCGACGCTGAGGTTGAACTTGCCCGAGTAGGACCGCGATGACAGCGTTTCCTGCACCGGCTCGCCGGTGTCGGTCAGGTCCCGGACAACGTCGGCG
>JAQBEX010000184.1:0-3335 GCA_032123675.1 Actinomycetes bacterium | reverse complement strand
TTCCGTGAGCACCGGGTTTGGTGAGCTGTACATCGTCCTGATCAGTCTGCACGGACTGATCCGCGGCGACGATCTCGAACTCGGCCGGGACGCCGACACGGGCGGGCAGACCAGATACGTGGTCGAACTCGCGCGGGCGCTTGCCGACCGCCCCGAGGTGGCACGCGTCGACCTGTTCACGCGCCTGGTCGACGACCCGCAGGTCAGCAGTGACTACGCCCGGCCGGTCGAGGTTCTTTCCGACAAGGCCCGGATTGTGCGGATCACTTGCGGCGAAAAAGGGTACCTGCCCAAAGAGCAGCTCTGGAGCAGTCTGGAGGCGTACGCGGACAACGCCCTGGAGTACCTCCGGGAGCAGACCCGGACACCGAGTCTGATCCACTCCCACTATGCCGATGCCGGGCACGTCGGGATCCACCTGTCCAACCTGCTTGCCGTTCCGCTCGTGCACACCGGCCACTCCCTGGGGCGCAGCAAGCGCAAGCGTCTGCTGGCCGGGGGCGTGGGGCGGGACGAGATCGAGACGACCTACAACATGAGCCGCCGCATCGACGCGGAGGAGTCCACGCTCGGTGTCGCCGCCCGCGTGATCGTGAGCACGAACCAGGAAATCGAGGAACAGTACGGACTCTACGACTATTACCAGCCCGACCAGATGCGCGTGGTCCCGCCCGGCACCGACCTTTCCAAGTTCTACCCCCCACGAGGGGACGAGCTGGAAAGTCCGGTGGCCGCGGACATCGCGCGGTTTCTGACCCGTCCCGGGAAGCCCATGATCCTCGCCCTGTCCCGGCCGGATCCGCGCAAGAACATCACGACCCTCGTCGAGGCCTACGGCGAATCGCGGCCCCTGCAGGAACTGGCCAACCTGGTCGTCGTCGCCGGCATCCGTGACGACATCCGCGACATGGAACCGGGTGCCCAGGACGTCTTGACCAACATCCTGCTGACCATCGACCAGTACGACCTCTACGGCAAGGCCGCCTTTCCCAAGCACCACCGGGCCGACGACGTTCCGCTGTTCTACCGGCTGGCGGCCCAGTCTCGCGGCGTCTTCGTCAATCCGGCGTTGACCGAACCGTTCGGGCTGACGCTCATCGAGGCCGCGGCCTGCGGGCTGCCGATCGTCGCCACGGAGGACGGCGGCCCGATCGATATCGTCGGCAACTGCGACAACGGGCTGCTGGTCGACCCCCTGGACCGGACAGCGATCGCCGACGCCCTGCTCGACGTCCTCGCGGAGGGTCCGAAGTGGGAACGGTTCGCCGCCAGCGGCATCGCCGGCGTGCGCAAACACTACTCCTGGCCGGCACATGTGGAGAAGTACCTCGGCATCATTCGGCCCCTGATCGAACAGACCGAGACGATCACGCGCACGCAGCCGGATCGCCGTACCCAACTCTATCGCAACCGGGCCATCATCACCGATCTGGACCAGAATCTCCTGGGCGACCCCGTCTCGCTCAGAACGTTGATGGATCTGCTCCGCCGGCACCGCCGGGAGGTCAGCTTCGGCATCGCCACCGGCCGCAGCCTGAAGAGCGCGCTTGCGGTCATGCGCAAACACGGGATCCGCCAGCCGGACGTGTTCATCACGGGCCTCGGCACGGAAATCTACTACGCGCAGAGCCTGACCGGGGACCTGGTCTGGAGCCGGCACATAGACCACAACTGGAACCGTCCCCGCGTCCTGGAGATCCTGGCGGGAATTCCGGGTCTGGAACTCCAGGAAAAGGCCGCCCAGTCGAAGTACAAGGTGAGCTATTACCTTGATGCGGCGGTCGCCCCTGACGTGCAGGAAATCAAGCGCCAGCTCCTGCAGCACGAGCAGAGCGTGAACGTGGTCTTTTCCCACGGGCAGTATCTGGACGTCGTGCCCGACCGGGCGTCCAAGGGCATGGCGCTGCGGTGGGCTGCGGAGCAGCTGGGCATGCCCCTCGAGAACATGCTCGTGGCCGGCGGATCCGGCGCGGACGAGGACATGATGCGCGGCAACACGCTGGCGGTGGTCGTGGCCAACCGGCACCACGAGGAGCTCTCCGAACTGGCCGAAGTGGACCGGATCTACTTCGCGAAAGAGGGCTATGCAGCCGGGATCATCGAAGCGATCGACCACTACGGGTTCTTCGCGCGCAGGCGGGAGACCGGGCCATGAGACGCCTGCTGCTGTGCACGGACCTGGACCGGACCCTGATCCCCAACGGGGACGCGCCGGAGTCGGCGGGAGCACGGCCGGCCTTCCGGAGACTCGTCGCCCGCGACGATGTGACCCTGGCGTACGTCTCCGGCCGACACCAGGCCCTCATCGCCGAAGCGGTTTCCGCCTGCGGCCTGCCCCTGCCGGATTTCGCGATCGCCGACGTCGGAGCGACGATCTACGCCTGCGACGCCGGCGAATGGCACCGGGACCGGGCCTGGGACGACCACATCGGCTGCGACTGGAACGGCGCGACGGGCGAGCGATTACACGATCTGCTGCGCGATCTGTCGTCCCTGTCCCTGCAGGAGCCCGAGCGGCAGGGCCGCCACAAGCTCAGTTACACGCACCGCGGTGTCGCGCGGCCGGACGCGGTCCTGGGCACGGTAAGGGAGCGGCTCGACGCGGCGGGCTTTCCCAGCAACGTGATCTGGAGCGTAGACCCGGAAGCCGGCGTGGGACTGGTCGATGTCCTACCGCGGCGGGCGAACAAGCGGCACGCGATCGCGTTTCTCGCCAGCCGGGGGGCTTCAGAAGCGGCGACGTGCTGTTCGCCGGGGACAGCGGCAACGACCTCGACGTTCTGCTGAGTCCCTATCCGGCCGTCCTGGTGGCCAACGCCGACGCGGACGTGCGCCGCCGGGCCTGGCAGGCCTCGCCGCGCGAGAACATCTACTTTGCCCGCGGCGGTCGCTTCGGGATGAACGGCAACTATGGGGCGGGAATCCTCGAGGGTGTGGCGCACTTCGTGCCGGAACTCGGGACGTGGCTGGAACGCATGCTTGCAGAGGAAGAATGACATGCGGCCGTTGATCTTCGGCGAAGTCCTTTTCGACCAGTTTCCTGACGGTTCGGTTGTGCTGGGTGGGGCCCCGTTCAACGTCGCCTGGCACCTGCAGGCCTTCGGTCTTGCCCCCCTGGTCATCAGCCGGGTCGGCCGGGATGCCCTGGGTGATGCGGTGGTCGCCGCCATGACGGGGTGGGGCATGGACCGCCGCGGCGTTCAGTTCGATGCGACGCATCCGACCGGCACGGTCGAGGTCGCATTCCAGGCCGGCGAGCCGCACTACGCCATCGTCGACCGCGTGGCCTACGACATCATCGCCGCGGGAGAACTGCCCGCTCCGGCCGGCGAGTG
>JAQBEX010000183.1:0-14569 GCA_032123675.1 Actinomycetes bacterium | reverse complement strand
CCACCGCGAAGGCGGTTGCACCAGCCAGGGCCATTCCTCGGGCACGCGAAAGTAGAGCCATGTGTGTTGTCTCCTCAAGGCGCCTGCGAAGTGAGCTGTCGGGTTCGGGTGGAGAGCACCCGGCCGCGTTCTCGCGGCTTGACCCCAAGGACCCACGCCTAGGTGACGCGGAACCACAAGATTGGGTCCCCCGCTCCCGTTCTTTCTGTGTCGATGGCCAGTGGCCAGGCACTGAGGGACGTGACGTGAACGGGATTCGGCGCCGTCCGCCCCTTCTCACCGGTTGGCGAGACGTCTATACCGTAGCCGATGTCGCAGGAATGTCACAAACTCGTCTCATGTGACTTATCTCGTGTTTGGAAGCCAAAAAGCCCCATAACCGGGTGAAATCGGGGCATGTAGGAGCACAGAGTGATGAAACCACTACACGCCGCGCATGATCTGGACAGGCGTACACCGGCTCAGAGCGCCCGAATGTCACAGCCGAGGGTCAGGCCAGCGTCAGGAAGAGCTTCTCGATCTTCTCCATCGACATGGAGGGCTCCTCGCCGTTCTCGCTGGCAGTGGCGCAGGCCTGCAGTTCGGCGGAGATGATCTTGAACCCTGCCCGGTCGATCGCCCGGGAGACCGCGGCCACCTGCACCATGACGTCGCTGCAGTCCCGGCCCTCGTCGATCATCGTGACGATCCCCGCGACCTGACCCTGGATCCGGCGCAGCCGGTTCACGACATCCTTGCGGCACATCTCATCGATCGCCATGACGCCTCCCCTTCTGAAGTACCCCGCAGGGTACCGCCCCGCGCACCTCCGCGGAATCCCTCGGTTGAGGTCAGTGACTATCCGGCCCGGACGAAGACCTGCTTGGCCTGGGCTCGCGAGAGCTCCACGGCCCCATCTGGACGGCCGACCACAACCGTGCCGGCTTCCTCACGGACATCGACCTCGTTGCCGGGGATCGCGCCGATGGTCAGCAGGGCACCCATCATGGCCTCGTCGACCTGGAGGGTCTCGGCGATGCGAACGATCGTCACCACGCGCGAGTCGGCCCCGGCCGCGACAGCCAGGGGCTCCAGGGCAAGCGGGGTTCCCGGCGCCACCGGATCCGTCCCGATCAACTGCACCAGCCCCGGGATGGGGTTGCCGAAGGGCGACTCCGTGGGGTGGTCGAGGATCTCGACCAGGCGGCGCTCGACAGCCTCGCTCATGACGTGCTCCCAGCGACAGGCCTCGGCGTGGACCTCGTCCCAGGGAAGGCCGATGACCTCGACCAGGAGGCACTCGGCCAGGCGATGCTTGCGCATCACCCGGGTCGCCAGCTCGGCGCCGGACTCGGTCAGGACCAAGTGCCGGTCAGACTCGTCGAGCTCGACCAGGCCGTCTCGCTGCATGCGGGCAACCGTCTGCGAGACCGTGGGGCCACTCTGCCCGAGGCGCTCGGTGATCCGGGCGCGCATTGGCAGGATGCCCTCCTCGGTCAGCTCGAAGATGGTGCGCAGGTACATCTCGGTGGTGTCGATCAGGTCGCTCACTCCCCCATTGTCCCTCACCGGGCGGCAACACGTTGCCAGGGCACGCCATACCCGGGGTGGCACCCCGTCGCCCGCGCGGAACCGGACCGGATCACGCCTGGGACCGAGCCCGGGTGCGCGACCGGGTGCGCGACCGGATGCGCGACCGGATGCGCGACCGGGCCAGGCGGCCTACGGTCATGGTCGTGCAGCACGTCATGTGGTTCCGACGGGACCTTCGTACCCACGATCACCCGGCACTGACCGGTGCCGTCACTGATGCAGCGGGCGCACCGGTGCTGCCCCTGTTCATCATCATCCCCGGTCCATGGCAGCACCTGGGGCCGCCCGCCCGCGCCTACGTGGCGGACTCCCTGGCCGCGCTGCGCCACGAGCTCGGGTGCCTGCACGTGCGCACCGGCGACCCGGCCGACGTGCTCGTCGGGCTGGCGGGTGAGCTCGGTCCGCTGACTGTCCACGTGACCGAGGCGCACACACCCCGCGGCCGTCAACGCGACGCCGACGTGGCCGAGGCGCTGGCCGCGACCGGCTCCCGACTCATCGCACGGGGCAGCAACTACGCCGTCCCCCCCGGGACCGTCCGCAAGCCCGACGGCAGCCCGTACCGGGTCTTCACCCCATTCCACCGGGCATGGCTGGAGGCCGGGCGGCCACCCCCCGGTGGCCCCGCACTTCCGGCCAGCATGCTCGACCTCGCTGGCGACCCACTGCCGCTCGTCAAACCACCCGAGGGCACCTCGCTTCCCCCGGCCGGCGAAAGGGCCGCGATGGGGCGATGGGTGCGGTTCGTCGACGAGCACCTCGCCGACTACGGATCCAATCGGGATCGGGCCGACCTTCCTGGGACCAGCCGACTGTCCCTGGCGCTGCGTTGGGGGGAGCTGCACCCACGGACCCTCCTGAATGGCCTGGATCCGGACCGGGACCGCCGGTTCGTCGCAGAGCTCGGCTGGCGCGAGTTCTACGCCGATGTCCTGTTCCACAACCCGGAGACCCGCGCCGACAACCTCAACCCGAACTTCGACCGGATGACCCACGACTCCGGTCCGGACGCGGACGCAGCCTTCACCGCCTGGGCGGAGGGCCGCACAGGCTTCCCACTCGTTGACGCGGGGATGCGCCAACTGCGCGCGGAGGGATGGATGCACAATCGCGTCCGGATGGTCACCGCTTCCTTCCTCGTCAAGGACCTGCACCTGCCGTGGTGGCGCGGGGAGCGGGAGTTCATGCGCTGGCTGGTCGACGGCGACCCAGCGTCCAACGCCCACGGCTGGCAGTGGGTGGCCGGCTCCGGCACCGATGCAGCCCCCTACTTCCGCGTCTTCAACCCGGTCCTGCAGGGCCTGAAGTTCGACCCCGACGGTGACTACGTGCGTCGCTACGTCCCGGAGCTCGCGCACCTCGCCGGCGCTGCAGCGCACGAGCCGTGGAAGGCTCCGGACGGGTACGCCCACAGCTACCCGGAGCAGATCGTCGACCATTTCGAGGAGCGCGACGAGGCGCTGCGCAGGTACGCAGCGATCCGCTGAGCCAGCTCACCCCGCTCAGCGGGCAATCCGGATCACGGTGGCGTGGCGATCCAGATCCAGCCGCCGAGTGCCCGGTGCGGCCCCTGAGCCGACGGGGCCCGACATGGCAGACTGGCCATGTGGCCATGCTCGCAGCGATCTCCCTCAAGGGCGGCGTCGGCAAGACGTCGATATGCCTTGGGCTGGCCGCGACGGCGTGGGCTGCCGGGCACCGGACGCTCGTGATCGACCTCGATCCGCAGGCGAACGCCACCGCGGCGCTGGATCCGCAGCCGTACGAGTTCACGACGAACGACATCCTCGCCGACGGCCGCGATGGGATCGCCGCTGATGCAATCGTCGCCAGCAACTGGGGCCCTGGGATCGACCTGATCGCCGGTGAGCGGGCGCTGGAGCACCGCGCGCACGCCGAGGGTCCTGACTCAGCGCTGCGGCTGCGCACGACACTGGCCGGGGCTCTGGATCGGTACCACACAGTGCTCATCGACTGCCCGCCCTCACTGGGCGAGTTGACCCGCAACGCCCTGGCCGCCGCTCCGGCGGCTCTCATCGTGACCGAGCCCTCGTACTTCGCCCTCCAGGGCGCTGAGCAGGCCCTCGAGGCCGTCGACGTTGCCCGGGATGCCACGAACCTCGGCCTGCGGCCGGCGGGGATCGTCGTGAACCGCGTGCGCCGCAGCGCCGAGCACGCCTACCGACTCGACGAGTTGCGTCGCGTCTACCCGGAGCTGGTCCTGGAGCCACCCATGCCCGACCGGACTGCGATGGGCGCCGCCCAGGGGGCGGCCGCTCCCATCACCGCGCTCCGCTCGGCAGGGGCCAAGGATCTCACAGCGCTGTTCACCGAGCTCGCCGCGAACATCGAGGAGGGCCTGTCATGAGTACACCCGCACCACGCCCGGCGTTGAAGAAGGCCGCTGACGCGCATATCCACCCCGCGGCCCCCGGCCACTCCATGCGCTCGCTGCGTCCGGCCACCGAGGAGGACATACCCGTCCCCGCCCCACGGCAGGACGCCGAGGCGACCACCGACACGGTGGGCTCCGGGTCCGGCGGCCCCAGCCAGCACCGACTGTCCGGACCGCTACGCGGTACCACCAGCGACAGCCTGCGGGCGGCGGCCAAGAAGGCCCGGCGCCGCCCGACGGGCAAGTCCGCCGAGAAGCAGGTGGACCTCGGGGTCAAGGTGCCCAAGTCACTGCGCAAGGACTTGCGTGCGGCGGCCAAGGCCGACAAGAAGGACCCGGATGTCATTGTCACGGCCCTGATCAGGACGTGGTTGGGCACCTGACACAATCTCGTCAGAGGTGCGCACGCGGCACGCGCCGCCGGCACTCGGACCAAGGAGACACGATGAGACTTCGCAGGACGACCACCGCGCTGGCCGCATTGCTGATGGCGGGATCCCTGGGCGCATGCGCCGACTACACGACCACGGGGGTGCCTTCCGAGGAAGAGGCGACTGAGGAGTCCGCCGAGGGCAACCCGCTGCAGGGCACGGCCTGGGTGCTCACCGAGGCCAGCCCCGGTGAGGATGCGCTCGGCGAGGCGGTGATCACCGCCGACTTCTTCGATGAGCAGATGTCGGGCCAGGCGCCCGTGAACAGCTACTTCACCGAGTACGTCATCGAGGGCGAGAGCGTGGAGTTCGGCGAGATCGGAGCCACCCGAATGGCCGGCTCGACCGCGATGATGGCTGCGGAGGCCGCGTACTTCGAGTTGCTGGAGAGCGTGACGACCTTCGAGCTCGCCGCGGACAAGCTGGTTCTCATGGCCGACGGCGCTGAGGTCCTCGGCTTCGTCCCAGCCGGTCAGGCCGGGTCCTCGTCCACCGTCGAGGGCACGACCGCAACCACGGGCATCACCTCGTTCGCAGCGACCCTCGTCGGCATGCCGGTCGAGGAAGCGGAAGCTGCCGCCTCGGACGCGGGCTACGCGTTCCGGGTGGTGTCGATCGATGGCAAGCCCGGGGCGGCCACCTCGGACTACCGCGAGGACCGGATCAACGCCGACATCGAGGACGACGAGGTCGTCACGGTCACCATCGGCTGACCCGCACCGGGCTCGGACGACGTCGCACCACCTGCTGCCGGGTTCGGGCGGTTCGGCGCCACCTGCTGTCGGGCCGCCACGTCGGATGGAACCTCGTGGGCTGTGAGCCGGTCGAGGTCCGCTCGGCTCCGTAGACTGCCGAACATGCCACGCTCCTCGGGTCCGTCCTCCGTGCCGACACCTGCCGTGGACACTGACCTGCCGGCCCCGAGGCCGCGCAGCTGGGCGCATCGGGAGGCACAGGCCTACCGTCGGCGGCGCCGCACCTATGTGGGGGCCACTACCGCGTTCGTGGCGTGGCTGCAGGACCGGCTGGAGGACGTCGACGAGATCGAGGCGTACGTGTCCGGACGGCCCAAGGAGGTCCGGTCCGTCGAGCACAAGCTGCGCACCCGGGACCGCCTGAAGCCGGGCCGCGACAGCAGCTACGCCGACCTGCCCGACCTGATCGGCCTGCGCGTCGTCGTGCGTCTCGAGAGTGAGATCGCCATCGTGGCCGAGGAGCTGCACCGGCTCCTGATCGTGGACAAGGACGTTGACGCCCGCGACGAACGATCCCGCGAGGAGACGCCCGGATACCGCGGGCGGCACTTCGACGTGCGGGCCCGGCCCGACAGCGACCTCCCTGAGCTGCTCACCGTCCAACCGGCCGAGATCCAGGTCCGGACCCGCGCTGCCGACCTCTGGGCCTCCCTGGAGCACGAGTTGCGGTACAAGGGTGGCGACGAGCTGCCCGCGGCCCGCAGCCGCCAGTTCGTGCTGGCCGCGAGCCTGCTCGAGCTGGCTGAACGGGAGTTGGAGGACCTACGGGCCTGGCAGGTCGACACCCAGCAACCGCCGGCACAGGCTCCGGAGGCGGCGACCCGGCAGGCAGCAGCGGTCATGGACGAGTCCGGCCTGGCGGAGTTCCTGACGCACCGCTACCCGGCTGTGCCGAGTACTCCGCGCCGGATTGGCTGGATGCTCGAGCTGCTGCGCGAGCTGCGCCTGGATTCAGCCGGTGCTCTGGCGGCCCTGCTGCCGAGCACCCCGGACCAGCGGATCCTCGCCCTCGTGGAGGGGCGCGCCACCGTCGACACGGTGCGGATGCTCGACGACGAACTGCTGCTCGTGACCCCCGAGGCCTATCTCAAGGCCAATCGGGCCGTGCCTGACGAGCGCAACCCGCACCGGATCCGAACCCTGGAGCGCAGGCAGCGGAGGCTGGCGGGGGGGTAGCCCGGACAGCATGAGGGCCGGTGACCCGAAGGTCACCGGCCCAGAGTTGCTGCGTGAGACCTACTTGAGAACCACCGTCGCGTCGCCAGCCTCGTCCCCCACACTGATGGCGTCACCCACCGCGGCAACCGCAGTAGCAGTGAACTCCAGGGTTGCGGTAATGGTGGAACCGTCCACATTCACGTTGGCCAACGTGAACAGCGGGGCACGGCCGAGGTTCTCCACATCCCCGGTCACAACGCCGGCTGCGGGATCAATCCAGAAGTTGCGAATCTCGAGGTACGAATCCTCGAGAATGCCCTCCGAGCCGTCGATGGCCAGACCTCCGACATGCTTGATGATCCCCTTGTCAGGGTTGCCGACGATACCGAAGGCCGCACCCATAGCGCCGAGCGAGCCGGGCTTCAGGACGCCCTCCAGGACGGAGCCGGTGGCCTCACTGGGCGCGACGTAGGTCGTCCCCTTCTTGGCCGGGGCTGCGGCGCTCGGCGCGGCGACTCCTGCGGCCATCAGGCCGGCGGCGGCGAGGGCGGCGATTCCAGCGGACTTGCGCATGAGGGTTCCTCCTGAGTGGTGGGGCGCCCCGTGTGGACACCCTTCACGTGACTCTTCGCCCAGCACCGGGACTTCGGATGCACGAATTTGGCACAAGTTACTCGGGTGATTCCACAGTCGAACAGGAGGAAACGCCTATCCCGCGGCACCAGCAGGTCACGGGGCATCTCGGGGGCACCCCGGCGCGCCGCCCGCGCGCGCCTGGAACCGCGACGGACGCTGACCCCACGTGCCCCCTCGGACTAGCATCGCGGGCATGCTTCCCTGGTCAGCGGACCTCGCAGGTCGCCTCGACGAACTCGTCATCGATTCCGCAGCCCTGCGTGGCAACCCACTCGGTGATCCGCATGAGCGTCCGCTGTGGGTCTACACGCCGCCGGGCTACGACGAGGACCCCTCGGAGCGCTACCCGAGCATCTACGTGATCCAGGGCTACACCGGCCATGTCGGCATGTGGGCCAACCGCAGCGCGTTCCGCCAGCCCTTCCCGGAGACCGCCGACGCCGTCTTCGCGGCCGGGGCGCCGGGGTGCATCGTGGTGTACGTCGACGCATGGACCGCCTACGGTGGCTCCCAGTACGTCAACTCGCCAGGCACTGGGCAGTACCACACCTACCTGTGCGAGGACGTCGTCGCGTTCGTCGACGCCCGCTACCGCACGATCCCGGACCGGGAGTCCCGCGCGATCAGCGGCAAGTCCAGTGGCGGGTTCGGGGCGATGATCACCCCGATGCTGCGCCCAGACGTCTTCGGGGCGCTGGCCACGCACGCCGGCGACGCGCTCTACGAGTACTGCTACGTGCCCGAGTTCGGCGCTGTGGTCCGCGCACTGCGTTCCTACGAGGGCGACCCGCATCGCTGGTGGGCGGACTTCACCTCACGGACCGCCTTCACCAAGCCCGAGGACGGCCTCCTGCTCGGAATCTACGGGGTCGCGGCCTGCTTCTCCGCCGACGCGGATGGGACGCCGGTGCTGCCGTTCGACCCCACGACGGGCGTGATCCAGCCGGAGGTCTGGCAGCGCTGGCTGGACCTCGATCCGGTGCGCATGGCCATCGAGCATGCCGGCGCGCTGCGCTCGTTGCGGGCGGTGTGGATCGACGCCGGGACATCGGACGAGTACCACCTCGACATCGGCGCTCGGGCCTTCCGGGCCGAACTCGCGCAGGCCGGGGTTCCCGACGACCGGATCCACTTCGAGCTCATCGAGGGACGGCACGGCGGGATCGACCACCGGTACCCACTGGCCCTCGAGTGGTTGGCCCACCGCCTCGCCCGCTGAACCCCCATGCCATCGGGGATTCCGCCTGCCTAGACTGGTGAGGGTGACGCCCGAGGTGACGGGGTTCCTGCTGTCGGCGGCTGCTGCCTCCACCGCCATGCTGGGCTGGGCCCTCGTCGCCGCCAAGCGGACCTGGACCGACCGGAGCGTGGGCACGGCGTTGATCTTCTCCGCGATCGCCATGCTGGCAATCAGCGCCATCGAACTCCTGCCCCCGGGATTGCGGGATCCCGACACGCGAACAGCCACCGTCCTGCTGTTCGCTGCCGGGTTCGTGGCCGTGCCGATCCTTGGCATCGCGCTGTCCCGGCTCCTGCCGTCCCTGGGCAGTGCGCAGAGCACCGCCGTGCTCGTGATGCTCGCGATCGCCCTGCACAACATCCCCGAGGGCGCTGTCCCGCTCGCCGCGACGATGGTCAGCCTGAGCGCCGGGGTCATCACGGCTGTCGCGATCGCCCTGCACAACATCCCCGAAGGGATGGCCGTGTCCACCGCGGTCCTGGCGATGGGCGGCAGCCGCAGGCGCGCCTTCGTGTACACCGGGTTCTCGGTCATCGGGGAGATCGGGGGCGCCATGCTGCTCCTGGCGGTCGGGCGGAGCCTGAGCCCGAGCGGCGCGGCGGGCCTCCTGAGCTTCGTCGCCGGGGTCATGGTGTCGCTGTGCATCACCCAGCTGATCCCCGGCGGCGTGGCACTCCTGCGTGGCTCAACAAGCATCGAGGACCACCTCGTGGCCACCGACAGCCCCGCGACCTCGTCCTGGTGACGTCAGCCAACGCGCGCTGACCGCCCGCTGCACCACCCGCCCACGACCAGGGCCACGCGCTACCGTCGGTGGATGCCGGGCTCTGTCCCCGCCCCGATCGGGCGCGCCGAGATCATCACCACGCTGCATACCGCCCTTGACCGGGATCCAGCTGTGCTGGCTGCCTTCCTCGGGGGCAGCGACGCGACCGGGCGGACCGACAGGCTGTCCGACATCGACGTGGTCGTCGTCGTGGAGCCCGGCGCGGTCGAGGACACCTTCACCGCCATGCACATCGCCCTTGAGGCACTCTCTCCCATCAGCCACCGGTGGCGCCTGCCCGAGCCCACGTGGCACGGGCATGCCCAGGAGTTCCTCGCCCTGCGCGACGCCACCCCGGAGCACTTCGTCGACGTGGTCGTCGAGGAGCCCAGCGGCGGTGAGCGGTTCCTCGACGTCGATCGGCACGGCACGCCCCTGATCCTGTTCGACCGGGCCGGGGTCATCACCTCCGAGCCCCTGGACCACGCCGAGCTCCAGTCCCAGATCGATGCGCGCCTGGCCACCCTCCGTCAGCGCTTCCCGCTCTTCCAGACCCTGGTGTCCCGAGCCGTGCGCCGGGGCTTCGTCGCTGAGGCCGCGGTGGCCTACCAGGATCACACCTATCGTCCGCTGATCGAGCTCCTGCGGATCCGGCACTGTCCAGCGCGGTTCGACTTCGGGGCCCGCTACCTCGACCGCGACCTGCCAGCACCGCTGCGGGCGCAGGTCGAGTCCCTGGCGCTGCCGAGTTCGCTGCACGAGATCGAGGAGTTCCGTGGGCGCGCGCAGGCGTTGTTCACATCGACCCTCGGCGAACTCGAGGCGAGCCAAGCGACCGACCGGACCGATCCGACCGATCCGACCGATCCGACCAGCTGAGGCGCTCAGGGCACCAGCCGGTCGAGGGCCTGGGCGACGCCGTCATTGTCGTTGCTGCCCGTCACGATGTCCACGGCCCCGAGCACGTCGGGATGGGCGTTGGCCGGCGCCACGCTGACCCCTGCGACGGACAGCATCCCCAGGTCGTTGCGGCCGTCGCCGATCGCCACCACTCCGGCGGGACCGACGCCCCACTGGGTGCACAGGCGCAGCAGCGCCCGGGCCTTGTCCACGTCGGCACGGGTGATCTCCAGATGGGTCGACGTCGAGGCGAGCCCGACCAGGCCGTCGGGAACCTCCACGGCGCCGACCATGTCCACCCCCGGCACAGTCGAGGGACCCAGCAGCAGGATCTTGTCGGGAGCCTCGGACACCAGGGCCAGGTCGGCGACCTCCGGGGAGCACTCGACGATGGCTGCCTCCTGCCGGATCCGGTCGTCGATGTGCGGGACCAGCCAGCGCTCGCCGGCGAACCAGTTCACGGCAAGCCCGGCTGCCGCACCCGCGGCGGACACCGTGCGCGCGGGTTGCACCGGCATGGGCTGGCGGTCGATCACGCGCAACTCACCGCCCTCGGCGTAGCTGCCGGTCAGTGCTCCCTGCGAGGCGATGAACACCTCCGGATCGACCAGGCCGAGCTCGGCCAGGATCGGCCACACGGCGCGCGGTGGCCGCGACGTGGTCAGCACGACTGCCACACCACGAGCCCGCACCCTCTCCAGCGCCGACACCACCGCTGGGGTGATCCGATGGTCGCTGGTGAGCAGCGTCCCGTCCACGTCGATCGCGACCACGCGGGCTGGTGCGGCTTCTGTCACAGGTTGCTCTGCCGTGAACGGTCGAGGAACGCCAACTGGCTGTGCAGCACCGCAACGCTGGGCATGGCCACCCCGGCCCGGGCCGCCCGGCGCAGCGGCTCGGCAAGCATCACGTCAACCTCCATCGGCCGCCCGGCGTCGGCATCGAGCTTCATCGACGTGGCATAGGGAGCCATTCGCGCGGTCGCCGCGACCAGGTCGTCGATCAGCGCGTGGGGCAGGTCCCGGCCCTCAGCAGCAGCGGCGGCCGCGACCTCGGCCATGAGCGTCCGGATCAGGTCGAGGGCGGCCGGGTCGGCCACGAGCTCATCGGTGGTGGCATCGAGGATGACCGACAGGGGGTTGAACGCGATGTTCCACATCAGCTTGCGCCACCTGGCCCGGGCCAGGTCCTCGTCGAGCACGGCCTGGGTGCCGGCGGCGCCGAGGTCCGCGGCGATCGCTCGCATCAGTGGCGTGACCCCAGCCGCCGCATCCTCGGCCGTGTGTGCCGCGATCGTGAGGGTGCCGTAGTCGAGGTGCTCGATCTGTCGCGGGCTGATCCGGCGCGAGCAGAGGAAGGCAAGCCCGCCGAGCACCTCCCGACCCGGCGCGGCGGCCGCGAAATCGGGTTCCACGCCGATCCCGTTCTGGACCAGCAGGATCCCACCGTCGGGAGCCAGGAGTCGGTCAGCGTGCTCCGCCAGGTGCGCGAGCACGTCGGGGTTCGATGTGGCCTTCACAGCCACGACCAGGACGTCGCACGGATCCAGCTCAATCCAGTCCTGCGCGACGTGGACGTGCTCGAGGAGCAGGTCACCGTCCGGCGACCGGAGGTCCAGCCCATGGGTGCGTACAGCGTCGGCATCGGTGCGGAACAGGAACTGGACATCGGCACCCGCATGGGCCAGCCGGATCCCGTAGAACCCGCCGACGGCCCCGGACCCAACCACGGCGTATCGCAGCACAGCCCGATCCTGCCACGCCCGGGCCGGTCACTCAGGCGCCGGACTCCGCCGCGGCCTTGAGCGCGGCCAGCGTCTGCCGGATCCCCCGGAGGTTGTGCTCGTCGCGAGGCCCGGGGATGATCAGCGCCCCGCCCCGGCGGATGAGTTCGCCGCGCTTGCCCTCACGACGATCGACCCAGGTCTCGGTGACCAGGCAGCCGGCGTCGTCCGGGTCGATTCGGTAGGACCACGACGAGATCGGGAACACGCCGAAGTCGACGTCGAAGGCGAACCCACTGCCCGGATCCGCCCGGGTCACCCGGCAACGCGTCGCCCAGATCCACGGACCACGACGATTGGTCCCCCAGAACGTGTCGCCGACGTCGAGGTCCGCCCCAGCGCGCAGCGCACCTGTGGCCTCCGGCGAGAACTCACCGACAGCTGAGACATCGGCGATCAGGTCGTAGACGACCAGCGGGTCAGCCCGGATGTGGATCGACTCAGTAGCGGTGTTGCCCATGCTCGGCAGTCTAGGAGCACCGAGATCAGCTGCCTGACTCCCTCGGGTCGAGCATGGTCAGCGCCATCCGTGCCGGTTCGAGCGCCAGCACCTCGTGCGGCACGCGTGCGCCGATGTGGACCACACCACCGGGAGCCAGCTCGACACTGGCACCCCCGGCCCCGACCCGCAGTCGGCCATCGAGGACCTGCAGCAGGATCGGGACCGCCGCCGTGTGCTCGGTGAGCTCCTGATCGGAGTCGAAGGCGAACATCACGATGCGCACTCCCTCGGCACGCAT
The DNA here is from genome assembly GCA_032123675.1 of Actinomycetes bacterium. Lineage (GTDB taxonomy): Bacteria > Actinomycetota > Actinomycetes > S36-B12 > CAIYMF01 > Prado023. The sequence goes on along the minus strand of JAQBEX010000183.1, from coordinate 2,193 downwards.
GACGACCCGGGAGACGATCGACGCCGCGGAGACCTGGACCAGGTCGGCGAGGTCCACCACCTCGGTCATGGCCGGCGCCGGATCCGAGCCCTGGTCCGCCACGTCGTTGGTCATGCCATCCTCCTCGGCGCAGCCGTCGGCCGTCGGATGGATCCGGCGTGGATCAGCACCTCGGGGGCGACGCGCCCCGATCCTCTCGCACGCATCCACCCGACGCCGGACCACGAACGTCGCAGCGAGCGACGGTGGGCGCGTCAGCCTGCCCGGTACGCCTCGCGGAGGCTGACCCGGCCCCCCATCCGCAGCGCTGCCCCGCGGTACACGCGGGCCCCGAACCACACGAGCAGGGCGATGAAGGCCGCCGAGCCGAGCAGCGCGACCAGCACCTCCCACCACGCCGCGTCGCCGGTGACGATCCGGAACGGCATGAGCAGCGCGACCAGATCGGGATCATCGACATCGGGGCAAGCAGCGGGGCGGGCGCTCCAGCCAGGGAGGCCGCCGCGATCGCGTACGCCGGCAGCAGCAGCACAGAGGGGACGTAGGTCAGCGACTGCAGGTCCTCGCGTCGAGAGACGGTCGCCCCCATGGTGGCGAAGACGAAGCTGTACATCACGAAGCCGATCACGAACCACAGGGCCATCCAGGCCAGCGATCCGAGGCCCAGCCGGAACAGGTCGAGCCCCCGGGAGTCGGCACCGAACGCCCAGAGCCCGAGCATGTACGTCAGGCCCAGGACGATCAGTTGCACCAGCCCCAACCCGCCCACACCCAGGACCTTGCCCACCAGCATGGAGGCGGTCGACACCTTGGCCAGCACCAGCTCGGCGACCCGGGACTGCTTCTCCTCGACCACGGCCGAGCCCACGAACTGCCCGAAGGCCATGACCAGGATGAACAGGATCACGACGCTCATGAACGCAGCCAGCCCGCGGGCCACCTCCAGGTCGTCTACGGGGCCCACGGTGCTCAGGTCCGCCACGACGATGTCCACCGGAACGATCACGGTGTCCACGGCGTCCTGCGACAGCCCGAGGCCCTGGGCCACCTCCCTCCCGGGCTGACGCGGTCGCTGCACCACGCAGCACGGCCTCCACCGATGACGACGGCGCCCCCACCGCCAGGATGGTGTCGCCATTGGCGAGCGCAGCGTCGAGTGTCCCGGACGCGACCGCCTGACGGGCCTCCTCGACCGAGCCGCTGGACACGACCACGATGTCGACCCCGAACCCGGCGGCGACGTTCTGGACCTCAGCGGCCAGGTCAGGCGCACCCCCTGCCACCGCGACCGACGGGGGCGGCACCGCCCGACCCAGCAGGGACAGGGCGAACATGCCCCCCAGGATCAGCACTATCGAACCGATCAGGACGCCGATGAACACCCGACTGCGCCCACGCTCCACGAACTCGCGGCGCGCGATCAGCCCGACCCCGCTAGACACCGGCCACGCCGCCTGCGGCCGCCGCTTGGGCCTGCCCGGCAGGTGGCTCGGGAAGGTCAGCCACCGCCCCGTGGAACAGGTCGGCCAAGGAGGGTGCCTCGTAGCGGAAGGAGGTGACCGGCCCATCGGCTCCCGCCGCGGCAAGCAGCTGCTCAGCGGTCACGCTGGCCGGGACGAGGACGTGCGGTCACTCCCCACCGACAGGCACAGCTCCGACCCCCTCGGGCACCCAGGGCACCCAGGGCACCCCAGCAACCGTCACCTCGAGCCGTCGGGAGTCAGCACGCGACCGGATGTCGGCAAGGTCGCCATGGGCGACGGTCCGTCCGGCGTTGATGATCGCGACATCAACGCACAGGTCCTCAACCAGGTCCAGCTGGTGGGACGAGAACAGGATCGTGGCACCCCGCGCGGCAGCCTCGCGCAGCACAGAGCCCATCTCCCCGACGCCCACCGGGTCGAGACCGGAGAACGGCTCGTCGAGGACGAGCACCTGCGGACCGTGCACCAGCGCGGCCGCCAGTTGCACCCGTTGCTGGTTGCCGTGGGACAGGGTCTCGAGTCGATCGTTGGCCCGGTCGGCCAGGCCCAGCTGGTCCAGCCACGCCATCGAGGAGTCCCGCGCCGATCGCCGGCCCATATCGGCCAGGCGACCGAAGTGGACCCGTTGCGTGCTGACCGCCATCTTCGGGTAGAGGCCGCGCTCCTCGGGCATGTAGCCGAACTGGCGCCGGATCGGCCTGGTCAGCTC
>JAQBEX010000182.1:0-5945 GCA_032123675.1 Actinomycetes bacterium | reverse complement strand
CAAATCCCCACAGCGGCTTGACTTCAGACATAGGGACCCCCGTGATTTCGTCGGCCCTGGGGGGTTGGGGGAATCGAGGCGGCGCCACTCCGAATTTTGGATTGCCTTTCCTAACCTCTTGCCGTGCCGCTGCGCGCGGCCCTAGTCTCGCACCCGTTGGCAGGTGATCCCCTATTCGATGGAGCGAACAGTGATGACACGAACTCGGACTCTAGGCAGGGCCGTGATTGCGGCTGGGGCAGGCGCGACGCTGCTGCTGGCCGCTGCCGGCCCCGCGCTGGGCGCGGCGGACAAGGCGAACAACAACACGTCCAAGAAGCTGCGAGCCGCCGTCAGCGCCGAGGGGATGTCCGAGCATCTGCGGGCGCTGCAGGCCATCGCCGACGCCAACAACGGCACGCGCGTGTCCGGTTCCCCGGGGTTCGCTGACTCCGCGGACTACGCGGTGTCGGTGTTCCAGGCGGCCGGCCTGGACGTGACGGTGCAGGAGTTCGACTTCCAGACCTTCATCGAGTTGTCCCCCACGGTCCTGGAGCAGGTGGCACCCCCGCCCGCGGGACCGGTGGTCACCAACATCATGTCCTACTCGGGCAGCGGCGACGTGACCGCCGCCGTCAGCACGGTGAGCGCCATCACGGGCTGCGACGCGGCCGACTTCGCCGGATTCCCGGCTGGGGACATCGCGCTGATCAGCCGCGGGGCATGCACGTTCGCGCTCAAGGCGACCAACGCCTACAACGCGGGCGCGTCAGCCGTGGTCATCTACAACAACACCACGGGCACGCTCAACGGGACCTTGAGCGACACGTTCACCTTGGACATCCCGGTCACGTCCGTGACCCAGAACGTCGGCCAGCAGCTGGCGGCCACCGCCGGGCTCGTGATGCGCGTCAAGACCGACACGTTCCGTGGCACTGCCACGACGAGCAACATCCTCGCCGAGACGCCGGGCGGCGACCCGGACAACGTCGTGATGGCCGGCGCCCACCTGGATTCGGTCAATGCCGGCCCGGGGATCAACGACAACGGATCCGGATCGGCCGCCCTGCTGGAGATCGCCGAGCAGATGGCCAAGGTCAAGCCGGTCAACAAGGTTCGGTTCGCGCTGTGGGGTGCTGAGGAATCCGGCCTGGTCGGCTCCAACTACTACGTGGCGAACCTGCCAGCAGACGAGTTGCAGAAGATCGCCCTCTACCTGAACTTCGACATGATCGCCTCACCGAACTACGTTCGCTTCGTCTATGACGGCGACGACTCCGACGGGGTCGGCGCTGGGCCAGGACCGGAGGGCTCGGCCCAGATCGAGGCAGCCTTCAACGACTACTTCGACGGGCAGGGACTGGCGTTCAAGGGCACCGACTTCAGTGGTCGCAGTGACTACCAGGCCTTCATCCTCAACGGCATTCCCGCCGGCGGGCTGTTCACAGGCGCAGAGGGAATCAAGAGCCCGGAGGAAGCAGCGCTCTTCGGTGGCACCGCAGGAGACGCCTACGACCCGTGCTACCACCTAGCCTGCGACACGATCGACAACGTCAACAGCCAGGCGCTCGAGGAGATGGGCGATGCCGTCGCGCACACCATCCTCACCTTCGCGTTCGACACCCGTGCAGTGAACGGCGCCGGGAAGGGCCACCCGGTGAGCCCCCCCGGACAGGCGGTCAGCGGCGCCCCGGAGACCTCCAGCTCGACGGCCAGCGGCCTGCACGACCAGGAGCACGAACAGGACGCAGCCTGAGTCCATCGCGGGACCGGCCCGGCACCGCCCAGTGAGCGGGTTCGGGCCGGTCCACATGGCGGCTGCCCTAAGCGCCCTGAACGACGCCGAAGACCACACCCCGCCTGCCTAGCGCTGGCCTGCGGCTCGCCGGCGCCAGAACGCTCGCGCCGGGTCCATGAAGCCCCACCTGAGGGTGCGCGACAGGCGGCGATAGGACGCACGTCCGCTCGCTGGTGATCACCGCATGGGTTTGTCAGGGCCGCTTGCGACCCATCCCGGCACCTCCCGGGACAGGCTGCCCTCAGCTTCGCAGTCCTGCAGCGACAGAACCACGGTCCAGGTCTCTCACCTCAACTCGATCAACAAGCGCCAAACGGCGCACCGGCGAAAAGGAGCACCCGATGGACGGACTCGTTCAGACGGCGTGCTGACGGGGCGCGCCAACCGGTTTCTGACCGACGACGATGTCTATCGCGTCAACCCCGAGGGGGCGACCCGGGCGACGACCGACGGAACTCACCGTCCCCTTTCGGTGAGCGATCCCGGCCCGGTGAGGGAACCCTTGCGGGGCAAGGCCATAGGCCGCGCCGATCTCGATGACCGACGCGCCACGTCCCACAAGCGGTTGGCGTACTTCCTCGTGATCTCCTAGCGCGGGCCGGGCCCTGGTCCCATTCCCGCACCGAGGCCGACACCCGACCCGCATCGAAGGCCGGCCACCCCATTCGGGAGCAGAACATTCGTGAGGCAGGCACCCACGTACCCGAGCACATTCAATGGTCTCGCGGGGGTTTGACTACACTCCCGACGCATGGACGCGATCCCGCGTCCGGTCGGAGCCGGAGAGGGAACCATGAAGACCTATACGAAGCGAATGGCGCTTGCGGGAGCAGTTGTGCTCTCGATCAGCCTGTCGGCCTGCTCGTCGGGGTCGGACGCGAACGAGGTCGCGGCGTCCGAAGGTGCCGAAGCGGCCCCGACAGTGACCAAGGACGATGCACTGGCAGCGATGGTGCCGGCGGAGATCGCCTCAGACGGCACTCTCCTGATCGGTACCGATGCCTCCTACGCCCCAAATGAGTTCATCGACGAAGATGGAACAACCATCGTGGGCTTCGATGTCGACCTCGCCACCGCCGTCGGCCAGGTGCTGGGTCTGGAGGCCGAGATGCAGAACGCCCCGTTCGACTCCCTGGTCGCGGGAGTGAAGACGGGCAAGTACGAGCTCGGGGTCTCCTCCTTCACGATTAACCCCGACCGAAGCGCGCAGGTCGACATGCCCAGCTACTTCAACGCGGGCACCACGTGGGCGGCACCGAAGGGCAATCCCGAGGGAATCACCCCGGACAACGCCTGCGGCAGGAAGATCGCCGTCCAGAAGGCAACGGTTCAGGTTGACGACATCACGGCGCGCTCGGAGACCTGCACCTCGGCGGGCAACGAGGCCATCACCATCGAGCAGTACCAGTTGCAGAGCGACGCGACAGCAGCCGTGGTCAGTGGCAAGGACGACGCCATGCTGGCCGACTCCCCCGTGGTTGCCTATGCGATCGCGCAGACCAACGACCAGCTTGAGGCGGTCGGCGACATCTACGACGCAGCCCCCTACGGCTACGCCGTGCCCAAGGATCAGGGTGAGTACACGCAGGCCATCCAGGGAGCCATCCAGAAGCTGATCGACGACGGCACCTACGAGCAGATCCTCACCAACTGGGGCGTCGAGAGCGGGGCCATCACAACATCCGAGGTCAACCCAACGTAGTCCCGGCGGGGAGAGCAACTCATGAGCACCTCGGCACCCACCACCACGAAGCGCTCCGAGCCGCCCGAGCCGATCAAGGCGATCCCGGTCCGCCATCCGGGTCGGTGGGTGGCGATGGTTGCCATCGCTGTTCTTGCGGCGATGTTCGTCAACAGCGTGGTGAGCAACCCCAACTGGCAGTGGGGCTTCCAGCTCGACAACGCCTTCACACCTCCCGTGCTCAAGGGGGTGGTGACCACTCTCTGGCTGACCGCTGCCTCGATGCTCATCGGCGTGGCGCTGGGTGTGGCCCTGGCGATCATGCGGCTCTCCCCAAACCCCGTACTCTCGGGGGCCGCGTGGTTCTACGTCTGGGTCTTCCGGGGCACCCCGGTCCTGGTCCAGTTGGTGATCTGGGGCAACCTCAACTCGCTCTACCGACAGGTCTCACTCGGGGTCCCGTTTGGTCCCGAGTGGTTCGTGTTCGAGACCCGCGATCTGATCCCGCCGATCGCGGCGGCACTGCTCGGCCTGGGGCTCAACGAGGCGGCCTACATGTCGGAGATCATCCGAGCCGGCATCCTCTCGGTCGACGAGGGTCAGTCCGAGGCCTCCTCGGCCCTCGGGATGTCCCGCATGCAGACCCTGCGCCGGATCGTGCTGCCGCAGGCCATGCGTGTGGTCGTCCCCCCGACGGGCAACGAGACGATATCCATGCTCAAGACGACATCCCTGGTCGCTTATGTGCCCTACGTGGAGTTGTTCTTCCAGACCAGCGCGATCGGTAGTCGCACGTTCCAGCCGTTCCCGATGCTGGTCACCGCGAGCATGTGGTACCTCGCGATGACCTCGGTTCTCATGGTCGGCCAGTACTACATCGAGCGGTACTACGCCCGTGGCTCGGTGCGCAACCTGCCACCAACACCGATCCAGAAACTACGAAGACGCTTCGGACGGGGGGAGACCTGATGACCACTCCCACACCCCCTGGGCCCCTGGTCAAGGCCGAGCAGGTGCACAAGTGGTTCGGGCGATTCGAGGTGCTCAAGGGGATCAACCTCGAGGTCGCCCCCCGTGAAGTCATGTGCATCGTGGGGCCCTCAGGGTCGGGCAAGTCCACCTTCCTGCGGTGCATCAACCACCTGGAGCGGATCCACTCCGGGCGCCTCTCGGTAGACGGTGAACTCGTGGGCTACCGCGAGCGGGGTGACAAGCTCTACGAGATGCGCGACTCGGAGGTCGCCCGGCAGCGGCTGGACATCGGAATGGTGTTCCAGCGGTTCAACCTCTTCCCGCATATGACGGCGATGCAGAACATCGTGGAAGCGCCCCTGCGGGCCAAGGGGGAGAGCAAGGACGTCGTGCGGGAGCGCGCCCAGAAGCTGCTTGAGCGAGTCGGGCTCGGCGACCGCGGCGACTCCTACCCCAGCCAGCTGTCGGGCGGCCAGCAGCAGCGTGTGGCCATTGCGCGGGCACTGTGCATGGAACCGAAGCTCATGCTCTTCGACGAGCCCACTTCTGCGCTCGACCCGGAGCTCGTCGGCGAGGTGCTCGATGTCATGCGCCAGCTGGCCGAGGTCGGAATGACCATGATCGTCGTGACCCACGAGATGGGCTTCGCCCGCGAGGTGGGCGACAGCCTGGTCTTCATGGACGACGGCGTTGTGGTCGAGGAGGGCAGCCCACGCGATGTCCTGTCCAACCCGCAGCACAATCGGACCAAGGCGTTCCTTTCCAAGGTCCTCTAGTTCGAAGCAGCCAGCCAACGGCCCTGGCAGCGGGTGAAGGTGGGCGACTGCGAGAGGTTCGGCAGCGCGGTATTCAGTGGCAGACGTTTGAGACGTGCCTCCGGATCCCGAATCTGGGGGCGAGCCGCAGCCTCACGTCCTGCTCCGCGCGGTGGTCACGGCGGCACGGTAGCGGTTCGACTTGGGAGACGTTAGGGCTGGGACACGCAGTAGGTGTTCGGTGCCGAGCTGCGCCGCGGGCGGGGAGGCATGAGGATGCCCGCATGACGGCTCGGCACGTAGTGGACATGATCCGTCCGTACGTCGACCGTGGGGACCTGCCGGGTGCGGTGGTCGGAGTCTGGCAGGACGGGGAGTGTCGCTGGATCCTGCCGGTGCCACGGCGCTCACTTGTGGCGGTCCGTTACGCGTCGATACCTTGATGCGGGTCGGCTCAAGCACGAGCCGACAGTGGCCGCGCTGACGCTGGCGCTGGCTGAAGACAGAGTCCTCGCTCTCGATGACCCAGTCGATCTGGTCATCCACGAGTTCACCGGTCGTCGAGGGCTGCGCCAGCTCGACTCAACCCTCGCGAGTTGCGTCCGGCATGGTGGTGTACGGGTTGCCCGGTGATCGTGTCGCTACTGGCGTAGCGGCGGTCATCGCGTAGATCCTTCGAGTGATCTCTCACAACCGACTCGAAGAGGACGTATCACGATGACCGCCACTCCCATTATCGATCCTGAGCAGTTCCTGCACG
>JAQBEX010000181.1:0-9432 GCA_032123675.1 Actinomycetes bacterium | reverse complement strand
CCCAACGCTGCCGCCACGAAGCACGCCACTGCTCCGAGGATGAGCCCCCAGCGGGCACCGAACGTCGACGAGACCCATCCGGCCACCGGTCCACCCAGGGGGGTCGTGCCGAGGAAGGCCACCAACCACAGGGCCATCACCCGACCACGCATCTGCGGTGCCGAGGCCAACTGCAGGGTGGCATTGCCGCGGGCCATCAGCGAGACGCTTCCTGCCCCCACCGCAACGAGCAGGACCAGCGCCAGCGCGGCCGAGGGGGCCAGCGCGGTGGCCAGGATCAGGACGCCGAACAGGGCAGAGGAGCGCACCAGCGTCCGGGTCCCGGTTCGTCCGCGGGCAGCCGTGTACAGGCCGCCGACGACCGCGCCGAGCCCCATGGCCGCGGTCATGAAGCCGTACAAGCGCGAGTCGCCGTCGAACGTGGTCCGGGCGAAGTACGGCAGCGTGACCTGGAACTCGTAGGCGAAGCAGCCCACGATCGCCATCATCAGCAGTGGTACGCCCAGGTCGCGCTCGCCGATCACGTACCTGAGACCAGCGCGGACCTGGCCACGCTCGCGAGGCTGCGGGGGTGCGGGCCGCAACGCGGCGGCGTTCATGGCAAGCAGCATCACGATGACGGGGATGTACGAGGCGGCGTTGAGCGCGAAGCAGACCCCCAATCCCCCTGCGGCGATCACGAGCCCGGCGACGGCCGGTCCGAGCACGCGGGCGGCGTTGACCATCACGGAGTTCAGGCTGACCGCGTTGCGCACTGACTGCGGCCCGACGATCTCGACGAGGAACGCCTGGCGCGCCGGCTTCTCGAAGGCGTCGGTCAGCCCCAGCAGGGACGCCAGCGCCATGACCTGCCACAGCTGCACCGCATCGGACAGGGTCAGAACCGCCAGCACGAGCGCGAGGGCACCCATCAGCACCTGCAGCCCGACAAGGAGGCGGCGCTTGTTGGTCCGGTCGGCCACCAGCCCGCCGTACGGACCGATCAGGAGCATGGGAACCGTCTGGGCGGCGAAGGTCAGCCCGACCCAGGTGGCCGACCCGGTGAGCTCCAGGACCAACCACGCCTGGGCGACCATCTGCATCCAGGTGCCGACCATCGAGGTGGCCTGACCGGCGAAGTACAGCCGGAAGTTCGGGACCGAGAGCGCGGAGAACGTGTCGTGGCGCAGCGTCGCCAGCCGGCCGCCAGCACCCACCTCATCCACGGCCGTCATGGCCCTATCCTCCCCACCCAAACTGGTAGGTGCCAGACAACCACCCCAACCCTCACGTTCGACGCGTGACGACGCGGGGCGGCGCGGGGCCGGGTGGCGCGGGACTGCTCAGTCCTCGGAGCGGGTTCCGGGTGCGGTTGGCGTAGTCTTCTGGACCTGCAGGAGGAACTCGTAGTTGCTCTTCGTGTCCCGCAGCTTGCTCTGAAGCAGCTCGATGGCCTGGGTGGCCTCGAGCGCATGGAGCACCCGACGCAGCGTCCACACGATCTTGAGCTCCTCGGAGCTCATCAGCAACTCCTCCTTGCGGGTGCCGGACGCATCCACGTCCACGGCAGGGAAGATCCGCTTGTCCGCGAGGCGCCGATCCAGCTTGAGCTCCATGTTCCCGGTGCCCTTGAACTCCTCGAAGATCACCTCGTCCATGCGCGAGCCGGTCTCGACCAGGGCCGTGGCCAGGATGGTCAGCGACCCACCGTTCTCGATGTTCCGTGCGGCGCCGAAGAACTTCTTCGGGGGGTAGAGGGCCGCGGAGTCCACTCCACCGGACAGGATCCGTCCTGACGCAGGTGCGCTTAGGTTGTAGGCGCGCCCGAGACGGGTCATCGAGTCGAGCAGCACCACGACATCGTGGCCGAGCTCGACCAGTCGCTTGGCACGCTCGATCGCGAGCTCGGCGATCGTGGTGTGGTCCTCAGCCGGCCGGTCGAAGGTCGAGGCGATCACCTCACCCTTCACCGAGCGCTGCATGTCGGTGACCTCTTCAGGTCGCTCATCGACCAGCACGACCATGAGGTGGCACTCGGGGTTGTTGGTGGTGATGGCGTTGGCGATCGCCTGGAGCACCATCGTCTTGCCAGCCTTCGGCGGGGACACGATCAGCCCGCGCTGGCCCTTGCCGATGGGGGCGACCAGGTCGATGATCCTGGTCGTCAGGTTGCGCTCGTCGGTCTCCAGGCGCAGCCGGTCAGCCGGGTACAGCGGAGTGAGCTTGCCGAACTCCACACGTGCTCGGGCCGCCTCCGGATCCCCACCGTTGACCGATTCCACCTTGACCAGCGGGTTGAACTTCTCGCGGCGATCGCCGCCGCCCTCCCGCGGCTGGCGAACCTGGCCGGTGATCGCGTCACCCTTGCGCAGGCCGTAGCGCTTCACGGAGGACAGCGAGACGTAGACATCGGTCGGCCCCGGGAGGTAGCCGGTCGTGCGCACGAACGCGTAGTTGTCGAGGATGTCGAGGATCCCGGCCACGGGGACGAGGACGTCGTCCTCGGAGATCTCCGGCTCGGCGTCACGGCCCTGGTTGGCCGGGCGGCGGTCGTTGCGGTTGCGATTGCGGTCCCGGCCCCGACGGCGCCGGCCGCCGGGCTCGTCGTTGTACCGGTCGTTGTCGCGGTTGCGGTCGTTGTCGCGGTTGCCACCCTGGTTCTGGTTGCCGCGATTGCGGTCGCCACCTTGGTTCTGCCCGCCGTCGCGGCCCTCGTTGTCCCGGTTGCGATCCTCGCGGCCCTGGGTCTCGCCCGCCTGGTTGTCGCGGCCTTGCTTCCCGCCCTGGTTCTGGTTGTCCCGGTTGCGGTCACCCCCCTGGTTCTGCCCGCCGTCGCGGTTCTGCTGGGTGCGCTCACGGCCGTTGTCGCGGCGCTGCCTCGGCTCCCGCTGGTCACCACCGCGCGACTCATCATCGCCTTCGAGCGTGCCGGCGCTCCCGGTGTCCCCGGACTCCCCAATCGCGCCGCCCTGCTGGGGCTGATCACGATCCTGCTCGCCTGCACCGGAGGTGGACTCCGCGTCACGCTTCGTCGACGCACGCGAGCTGCCGCGACCCCGGCCAGGGGCCTTCGATGCCGGAGCAGACCCGGACTGGGCCGCGCTGATCGCGGCCACCAGGTCGCTCTTCTTCATCGCGGAGGTCCCGGACAGCCCCATGTCGTGGGCCACCTTCTTGAGCTCGGGCATGCGCATCGCGGACAGGCCACCGCTCGGAGTGCCGCTACCGGCGCTCTGGTCGACGTCCGGGGCGATGCTGATCGTGTCGGTCACGTGATTCCTATGGGTGAGGTGAAGCCCAGCGCACATCTATAGTGCGGGCAGCGGCTATCCGTGGAGGTGGATCGCGACGGCTAGGAGAAACGTTCTGGCGTCGGGAGTGTTGTGCAACTCAGTGCCGGTCGGCCACCCCACGTCGTGGCACCGCGCTGATCCGATCTACACGGTAGCACCTCGTGACGACTGACGTGAACAGGTCCACGAGCGTGCCGCGAACACGATGGTGGGCAATCACGATGAATCGTCAGCCGTTGACCGCCGCCCGCAGGGCCACGCGGATCAGGGGCACCTGCAGGGGCAGCCGTCCGAATGCGGCAACCTTCATCGCCGTGTTGTCGCTGCGACTCGCGTCAACGGCCATCTTGAGGTTCCCGGGGAACACCGCCAGGAGCAGCGCGGCGCTCGACCAGCCGGCAGCCGGTCGCGTCCGAGGGTGCAGCAGGCCCGCAGCCAGCACGAGCTCGGCGACGCCGCTGGCGAGGATGACCTCGTCATGGCGGGGAACCCAGGCCGGCATGAGGGGCCGATAGACACTGGGCTTGGCCAGATGCACCGCGCCGCTGGCCGCGAAGAGGGCCGAGAGGCCCAGTACGTCACGGGGAGTCGACACGAGGCAGCCTCAGGCCAACCGGCCGCTGTCGAGCGTGCGGACGCCCGTGTCGGAGACCGCCAGCGCCAGCACTCGAGCCCCTTCGCCCACCCGGTCGATGATTCGCGCGGCCAGCGCGGGGCCGGCGCCGTCGGTCGCGAAGGCGATCACCGAAGGACCCGCGCCGGAGATCGCGGCGGGGATCCCCTCGGAGCGCAGCAGTTCGACCAGCGCGAGGCTCGCCGGGTACACGTCGCGTCGCTGCTGCTGGTGGAGTCGATCGTCCGTGGCATCCAGGAGCAGCGTCGGATCCTCGGACAGGGCATGCACCAGCAGGGCCGCACGACCGGCGTTGAACACCGCATCTGCGTGCGGCACCGTGCCCGGCAGCGCCCCGCGGGCAGTGACGGTCGACGCCTCGTTCGTGGGGATCACGAGGACCGGCGAGATGCCGGCGTGCACGGCGTAACGGGTCGCGCGACCCACGGGCCCCACCTCGCCCCCGGCCTGCATCCACGCGATCGTCGCGCCGCCCAGCACACCTGGGGCCACGTTGTCCGGATGTCCCTCGAGTCGGGTTGCCAGAGCCACCATCTCGGCGTCGGTCACCGACCCGGCCACACCAGCCAGGTGGGCGGCGACCGCCAGCCCACCGACAATCGCAGCCGCCGATGAGCCCAGTCCCCGACTCTGGGGCACCGCGTTGGTGCAGCGCAGGGCGAGCCCGCGTCGGGCGAGGTCGCCGGTGGCATCGAAGGTCGCCAACCCGGCGCGGACCACCTTCGCGACGAGGTTCGTCGCATCGGTGGGCAGCGTGCCGGCGCCGACACCCACCACGTCGACGCTGACCGCGTCGCCCGCGACGAACCGGGCCTCGATCCGGTCGACGAGGTCAAGCGCGAGGCCGAGGCAGTCGAATCCGGGGCCCAGGTTGGCGCTCGTCGCCGGGACCTCCACAGCCACGGTGGGCCCCGCCGTCGATCCGGGCCCAGGGTCTGCCGGCACGTCGGCGGGCATCAGTCCGCCAGGCCCAGGGCCGCGGCCGCGGCCGCCACCTCGACCGGGATGACCGTGGGCTCTGCGGCCTGGGCCAGAGCCCACTGCGTGTCCTTGAGGCCATGACCCGTCAGGGTGCAGACGATCGTCTGGCCCGGATCAACCCGCCCAGCAGCCACCGCTGCCACGAGCCCAGCCACCGATGCAGCGGACGCAGGCTCGCAGTACAGACCCTCACGGGCAGCCAGCGCCAGGTGGGCCTCGAGGATCTGCGCGTCAGAGACCATGTCGATGATCCCACCGGACTCATCACGTGCCGCGACCGCGAACTCCCACGACGCGGGGTTCCCGATGCGGATGGCCGTCGCGAGCGTCTCCGGGTGCAGCACCGGCTCCCCTCGCACGATGGGCGCCGCCCCCTCAGCCTGGAAACCCCACATCCGTGGCCGGTGGGACGCAATGCCCGCCCCCGCGTACTCCACGTAGCCCTTCCAGTAGGCCGTGATGTTGCCGGCATTGCCCACCGGGAGGACATGGATGTCCGGTGCATCACCAACGGTGTCGACGATCTCGAAGGCCGCACTGCGCTGGCCCTCGATCCGGGCGGGGTTCACGGAGTTCACGAGTGCGACCGGGTAGGCATCGGAGAGTTCGCGGGCCACGCGCAGGCAGTCGTCGAAGTTGCCCTCGACCTGGAGCAGCTGGGCGCCGTGGGCCACCGCCTGGGCGAGCTTTCCCATGGCGATCTTCCCCGCGGGCACGAGCACGGCCGGGGTCATCCCGGCCTTCGCTGCGTACGCAGCAGCCGATGCCGACGTGTTGCCGGTGGAGGCGCAGATCACGACACGGGCGCCCTCGTGGGCTGCCATCGAGATCGCCATGGTCATCCCGCGGTCCTTGAACGAACCGGTCGGATTGGCCCCGTCGAACTTGAGCAGGACCCGGCACCCAGTCAGCTCGGACAACCAGCTCGACTCCACGAGCGGGGTCCCACCCTCACACAGCGTGATGATGGGAGCCTCTGCCGGCAGGGCCATCCGGTCGCGGTACTCAGTGATCACACCCCGCCACGGCCGTGCCCCGGACCCGTCCACGCTGGATCCGCCGGCCGCGCTCATTGCGCACCGCCGATGACCCGCATGTAGCCGACCACCTCGGTGACCTCGTCACACGCCCTGAGCTGGGCGACGGTGGCGGCCAGGTCGGCCTCGCGCCCCAGATGCGTCAGGATGAGCAGCTCAGCCTGGTCGCCCTCGCCCTTCTGGGTCAGGCTGCGGATGCTGGCACCGTGCTCGGCGAACGTACCCGCGACGGTGGCCAGGACCCCCGGCTGGTCGACGACACGCAGGTGCACCAGGTAGGCGGTGGTCGCCGCTCCCAGCGGCAGCACCGGCAGCGCCGCATACGACGAGTCGCGCGGGCCCGTCGACCCGGCGACGCGGTTGCGAGCGGCGGTCACGATGTCACCCAGGACTGCGCTGGCGGTCGGCTCCCCGCCGGCCCCACGCCCGTAGAACATCACCTGCCCCGCAGCGTCGGCCTCGATGAAGACAGCGTTGAAGGCGTCACGGACCCCGGCCAGCGGGTGCGAGCGCGGCACCAGCGTCGGATGGACCCGCACGCTCACGCCTGGGCTCCCGCCGGACTCGATCAGCTCGGCGATCGCGAGCAGCTTGATCTCGTAGCCCATCTCCTCTGCGGCTGCGACATCCCCGGCGGTGACCGCCGTGATTCCCTCGACGTCCACGTCATCGAGCGTGACGCGGGTGTGGAAGGCGAGCGAGGCGAGGATCGCCACCTTGGCCGCAGCATCAAGCCCACCAACGTCCGCGGTGGGATCAGCCTCGGCGTAACCCAGGGACTGTGCCTGCGCCAGGGCGTCGGCGAAGGACTCGCCAGTGGCGGCCATCTTGGTCAGGATGAAGTTGGTGGTGCCGTTGACGATCCCGAGCACGCGCCGGATCCGGTCGCCGGCCAGCGACTCGCGCAGGGGCCGCAGCAGCGGGATCGCGCCGGCCACCGCGGCCTCATAGGACAGGTCGACCCCGGCCTCCTCTGCGGCTGCATGCAGGACCGCCCCGTGCGTGGCGAGCAGGGCCTTGTTCGCGGTGACCACTGCGGCCCCGCCCTCGAGCGCCTGCAGGATCAGCTCCCGTGCGGGCTCGATGCCGCCCATCAGCTCAACCACGAGGTCCGGCTCCGTGTCGAGCAGCGCCGGAAGATCCGACGTGAGCAGCTCGGGGCGGATGCCAGGGCGCTCACGAGACGTGTCGCGCACCCCCACGCCGGTCACGACCAGTCGGGCGCCCACCCGGGACTCGAGGTCGTCTGCCTGCTGCTCGAGCAGTCGGACGACCTGGGCACCCACCGTGCCGCCGCCCAATACGACGACGGACAGATTCTCGGGCGGCGGTGCCATGACGGGACTCCTTGCGGTTCGGGACGCGCCCGCCGCAGGATTGCGCAGCGGGACGCCGCCGATTCTCTCACGAGGGCAGCGACCCCCGGTGCGCCGACAGGTCGGATCAGTCCGGCGGAATCAGTCTTGGGCGGACAGCCCCGCGTCGAGTGCGAACAGGTCGTCCTCGGTCTCCCTGCGCAGGACGACCCGATCCGTGCCCGCACGCACGGACACCACCGGCGGACGGGTCACCATGTTGTAGTTCGACGCCATCGCCCGGCAGTAGGCGCCCGTCGAGGCCACCGCGAGCAGGTCTCCCCGTTGCAGGTCCGAGGGCAACCAGGCGTCCCGAACCACGATGTCACCGGACTCGCAGTGCTTGCCCACAACGCGGGTGAGCATCGCCGGGGCGGACGAGGTACGCGACGCCAGGACCACGGTGTAGTCGGCGTCGTACAGGGCCGTCCGGATGTTGTCGCTCATCCCACCGTCGACCGACACATACGTGCGCCAGGCGCCGGTGCGGTACTCGACGGGCTTGATCGTGCCCACCTCGTAGACGGTGGTCATGCTCGGCCCGACGATGGCCCGGCCGGGTTCCACTGCGATAACCGGCACGTCGATGCCGCGCCGAGCGCACTCCCCCGCGACGATCTCGCGCAGTGCCTCGGCCATGCCGACCGGTGCGACTGGATCATCGGTGGGCAGGTAGGCGATACCCATGCCGCCACCGAGGTTGAGCTCGCCGACCGCGACACCGTCCTGCTCGCTCAGGTCTGCGATGAACCCGACCACACGATGCGCGGCGACCTCGAACCCCGACGTGTTGAAGATCTGGGAACCGATGTGTGAGTGGACGCCGAGCAGTCGCAACTCCGGGCGCGCGCCGATAGCCAGAACCGCCTCACGAGCGGCCCCGGAGGTCAGGGACAGCCCGAACTTCTGGTCCTCATGGGCAGTGGCGATGAACTCATGGGTGTGCGCCTCGACGCCGGTCGTCACCCGGACGAGCACGTCGGCCACGACGCCGGCCTGCGCTGCGAGGTCGGCCAGTCGATCGATCTCCTCCAAGGAGTCCAGGACGTAGCGCCCCACCCCAGCGGACAACGCCGCGGCGAACTCGGTCTGGGACTTGTTGTTCCCGTGCAGGCTGATCCGCCCGGCGGGGAACCCTGCCCTGAGGGACAGGGCGAGCTCTCCGCCCGTGCAGACATCAAGCCCCAGACCCTCCTCGGCCAGCCATCGCACCGTGGTCGCGCTCAGGAACGACTTGCCCGCGAATGACACCGAGCCCGGAACGGAACGGTCGGTGTAGGCCGACTGGAAGGCCGCCGCCCGAGCCCGGAAGTCGGCCTCATCGAGGACCAGCACCGGGGTACCGTGCTTGGCTGCCAGCTCGTTGACGGACAACCCACCGACGATCAGCGCCCCGCGGGCGTCGCGGCGGGCTGTCGCCGGCCAGATCTGGGGGTCGATCCGGGCCATCGCGGCCGAATCGGGCAGCATGGGGACTTCAACGGACGTGGCGAATTCGCCGTGCATGGGTCCGGCGGGATGTGCGCGCATGGCGTGATACTACGGGCGCCGGTCGCCGGTGGCAGGTGGTGCGCCCCCCACGGGGTGCGCCACGTCCCGGCGTCGGAAGCCACGTCGCATCCCCTCGATCTCAGCGGACCCCACGATGGCCAGGCCGATCGGGAACAACCAGATCTCAGGTGCGATCACGCCCCCGAGGCCAGCCACGATCTGGGAGTACGTCGCCGAGACGCTCAGGTACCGACATGCACGAACCGGCTCGGCCGGCGAGGCCGAGCGAGTTCAGCCTGGTCGGGCTCAGCCCCTCGATCTCCTCCAGGAAGGGCGTGCGGCCCTTCAGGAGTTGGGGGCTCTGGGCAAGCGCCTCCTCAACGTCTGCCACGAACTGCGCCCGCGCGGCTCGGGCACCCGCTACATCCGCTCCGGTGCGGACACCCCAAGCAGGTCCAGCCCATTGACCAGGACCTGCCTCGACGCAGCGCAGAGCCACAGCCGGGCGATGTTCAGGTCATTGACGGGCTCTTCCCCCATCGGCAGCACGCGGCAGACGTCGTAGAAGCGGTGGTAGGCGGTGGCGAGCCGCTCAAGGTAGCGAGCGATCCGGTGCGGCTCGCGCAGCTCAGCCGCGCTGGCAACCACGCGCGGGAACTCAG
>JAQBEX010000180.1:0-2673 GCA_032123675.1 Actinomycetes bacterium | reverse complement strand
TGCAGCGCGGTCGGCACCCGGCCGCCCGTGCTGGTCCGTGGACCCGACGGCGCTGGGCTACCAGCACCGGGCGAGGCGTCGCTCAGCTGCGTCCGGGGTGGTGGGCAGGTCGGCCGTGCACTCGAGCCACCATCGCTCGGCCGCGTCTGCGCTCACTGGCCGGCGTACCGGGGATTCGGCAAGGGCCGGTCGCCCGCGGTCCACGACCTGGGTCTGGGTCTCGGGATGGGCGGCTGAGTCCGTGATCGCCCGGTGCTCCGGGATCGCGAGGGACAGGGCGAAGACCAGCGCAGCCACAGCGATGGCGCCGAGGGCGATGCGGTTGGGCCGGGATCGGGGATCGGTTGCTGCGGTTCCGGGATCCGAGGTCAAGGTGTGGTTCATAGCTGTTCTCCTGCGGGTCGCCCGGCCGATCCCCAGCGCCGAAACCGCCCGCGCCCGAAGAATCACCGAACTGGGCAGCCGACCGCCGCGGGCCACCGGCAGCGACCGAATGCGGACGCTGCTCCGCCGAGGCTGACCCCAGTTCTGAGGTATCCCGTGCGCGGTGCCACGGGCTCAGCCGACGAGCCCCCATCGGTGGGCGATGATGGCGGCCTGTACCCGGTCGCGGGCTCCGAGCTTGAGCAGGATGCGACCGATATGGGTCTTGGCGGTCGACTCCGCCACGAACAGCCGAGCCGCGATCTCAGCATTGGTCAAGCCCTCCCCGATCAGCGTCAGCACCTCGATCTCACGCTGGGTCAACTCGGCCATCCCCGCGGGTGGACTGGGAGCCGGGACACCAGCGGCGGGGGCAGCAGTCGGCGGGGCGGATTCGGCCACTCCACGCAGAGCGGGTCCTACCCGGTCGAGGAGCCGGCGCATGGCGCTGGGCGAGACCACGGCATCGCCGGCGGCCACGGCTCGGATGGCCTTCACGAGGTCGTCGGGGTCGGTGTCCTTGAGCAGGAACCCGGAGGCCCCCGCGCGCATGGCATCCAGCACCGCGTCGTCGGTGTCGATCGTGGTGAGCACCAGGACCCGGGTACCGATGCCTGCCATCCCCGTGAGCCGCTGCGTCGCCTGCACACCGTCGAGCACGGGCATCCGGATGTCCATGAGTGCGACATCCGGGTTCATCGCACGCACGATGTCGAGACATGCCTGGCCGTCGCCGGCCTCTCCGACGATCTCGATGTCGTCCTCAGCCTCGAGGATCATGCGCAGGCCCGCCCGCACCAGCATCTGATCGTCGATGATCACCACTCTGATGTGTCCCGTCATCGCACCTCATCTTCAGGACCATGCACGTCACCTCGGTGTGGAATCGTGGCACGAACACAGTACTCGGTCGCGCCCCGATCGATCTGCAGGTTCCCGCCGTAGAGTGCCAACCGCTCGCGCATCCCGACCTGGCCCGATCCCCCGCCCGGGATGTCCGAGGGGGTGGACGCATCGTCGGGCAGGTGGCTGTGAACCTCCATGATCAGGGCATCGGGCTGGTAGTCGATTCGGACCTGGACCCCGGCCCCGGGGCGACCATGCTTGACGGCATTGGTCAGCGCCTCCTGCACGACGCGGTGGGCAGCGAGCTCGACGCCTGGGGTCAGCCGGTACGCCGTCCCGGACACCTCGAGCCCGACTGGCACCCCACCGGCGCTCAAGCCTGCGACGAGCGACTCGATCTCTGGCAGCCCGGGGCTGGGCTCCCCGCCGGGGAGATCGACGTCCCCCTCGCGCAGCACGGCCAGCATCGCCCGCATCTCGGCGAGCGCATCCCGCGCGGTCTGGCCGATGACCGCGAGCGCGTCCACTGCCCGGCCAGGGTCACGGGCGGCGATGCGCTGACCGCCCGCCGCCTGCACCGCGACGACGGCCAGCGAGTGGGAGACGAGGTCGTGGATGTCGCGGGCGATTCGGGCCCGCTCCTCGGCAACGGCCTGCTTGGCGCGCAGGTCGCGCTCCCGTTCGGCCACCGCGACCCGCTCCAGGAGGCTCTGCTGATACTGGCGCTGCACCCGGACACCGCGTGCCCAACCAACCAGGCTGAACAGCAGCACGGCGCTGACCAGCATGACGGACAGGTCGGATGTCAGGACCAATGTGGCCAGCCAGAGAGCGCCAGCGACTGGGATCAACCACCGGCGCAGGGTCGAACTCGGCTCATAGGCCTCAACGCAGAACAGGGCCGGCGGGAGGAGGATCAACCAGGGCGGCAGTTGGGTTCCCACCGCAACGGTCAGGATCGCCGACATCAGGCACAGGGCGGCGAAGAGCCGAGCGGGCCGCTCCCGGCGGCTGGGCACCAGTGCCAAGCAGACCAGGGACATCAGCACGCACACGAGGGCTCGCACGGTCTGCGGCTGCTCGACAACCACGGGCAGGACGTAGATCGCCATCAGCCCGGTCAGCCCGAGGGCGAACAGGGTGTCGACCATCCGCCTGGGCCAGCCCGGGCGGATGCTGTCCCCGAGTTGGGCGTCAGGCGCCGGCGGGGGGGTGGCTGTCGGGCTCTTGTCCTGCATCACGGATGGATCATGGCATCGAGGTGGTGCGTGGTGTCGTCCTCGGGGTGTAGTCCTGGGGGTCATGGCTGGGGTGTTGGCGCGGTGCAGATCATCCCGTGGGGGGATTTGGGGGTGGTGTCGTTGGGGAATCGTGGAGGCATGCCAGCGGTCGGATGCCGCGCTT
>JAQBEX010000179.1:0-12099 GCA_032123675.1 Actinomycetes bacterium | reverse complement strand
ACGGTATGGCGCAGGCGGCCGGTCTCCCAGATGCGAAGGTCCCTACTGGCCGGTTGCCTCGGCAATCTCCTGCACCTGATCGCAGATCGGGCTACCGATCGGTCTCGACTGCGTGGCGAGCGCGTCCTGCCAGGCGATGATCCGGTCGACTGCCTCGCGGACCACGTCCACGGGAGAGGCGAAGGACACGCGCACGAAGTGGTGCCCGTCGACGCGGTCGAA
Source organism: Actinomycetes bacterium (assembly GCA_032123675.1). GTDB lineage: Bacteria > Actinomycetota > Actinomycetes > S36-B12 > CAIYMF01 > Prado023. The sequence goes on along the minus strand of JAQBEX010000179.1, from coordinate 11,877 downwards.
GTCTGTGCCCGGAGTCAGTGCCACCCCTGCCTCGTCGAGCAGCCGAGCGCACCACGTGATTGAGTCCATACCGCTGGCCGACACGTCGGCATAGAGGTAGAAGGCGCCATCGGCCGGGGCGACCCGGGCCCAGCCCAAATCGGGCAGCCGCGCCAGCAGCAGGTTCCGCGCGGCGGCGTAGCCCGTGACGTTCTGCTGGGCCGCGGCCATTCCTGGCGGGCTCAACGCTGCGATCCCGGCATGCTGGGCCAGGGTCGGCGGGCAGAGCGCAAAGTTGCCTGCCAGAGCAGCCACTGGCGCCACGAGATCCTCGGGGAGGATCAGCCAGCCCAGGCGCCACCCGGTCATCGCCCAGTACTTGGAGAACGAGTTGACCACGATCGCCCCCGAGTCCAGCAGACGCGCAGCAGTGGAGATCTGCGCATCGGTGTAGGTGATCCCGTGGTAGATCTCGTCGCTGACCAGGCGCACGCCGTGCGTGGCGCACCACTGCGCGATGCCAGCGAGTTCGGCGGCGGCGACCGTCGTGCCGGTCGGATTGGCAGGTGAGGCCAGAACCAGGCCGTCGAGTGGCTGTTGATCGTGGGCCGCAGCCAGCATCGCCACGGTCGGCTGGAACCGGGTCTGTGGCCCGCACGGCAGCTCGACGACCTCGCAGCCCAGCGCGGTCAGGATGTTGCGGTAGGCCGGATACCCGGGGCGGGCCAGCGCAACTCGGTCACCGGCGTCGAAGGCGGCCAGGAAGGTCAGGGTGAAACCACCGGAGGACCCGGTCGTGACCGCGACGGTGTCCGGCTCGATCGTGACGTCGTACCAGTCCTGGTAGTGAGCGGCGATCGCTGCACGCAGAGCGGGCACCCCGACGGCCTCGGTGTACCCGCCGCCGCCACCGCTGCCGAGCAGGTCGATGGCACGCTGACGCACCACGTGGCTGGCGCCCGCAGCCGGTTCGCCCGCAGCGAGGTTCAGCACATCCTGGCCCACGGCCCGACGCGCATTCGCAGCCGCGATGATCTCCATGACGGCGAACGGAGGCACCTCGGCCCGTGCGGCGACCTTCATTCCCCCATCTTGCCCGGTGCGATCGCTGGACCCGGGCCCGCGGGGTCGATGAGGGGTACGTGGATCGGACCGTCACTCCACCTTGGTGAACGTTCCGTCCGCGTCCCACGAGAAGGACACGCCCTCCTCGCCGGTCCGAGCGCGAAGATCAGGGCGACCCGGCTCATGAGCGCCTGGGCCTGCTGGCCGTCGAAGAGGTCGCGGATCACCGTCCGCCGATGGGGCACACTGGGGCGATGCGCCCGTCTGCCGTGGCCCTCGCCGGACTGCTTGTCCTGACCGGTTGTGCGAGTGATACGCCTGGTTCGGCTACCCCGGATACGGCGCCCGCTGCCACGTCCGCGCCCGTGCCGACGACCGGTGCGCCGAGTGATGTGTCCGACGCCTTGTTCCCCGACGTGCTCGCGGCGACGGCGACGATGAGTGGGGAGGGGACGTGGTTGTTCTCCGCCACCGTGAGCTCGCCCTACGACAGCCCCGGACGCTACGCCGACGCGTGGCGGGTGCTGGCACCGAATGGCACTGAGTTGGGCCTTCGCGAGTTGGCCCACGACCATGCCTCGGAGCAGCCCTTCACCCGCACCCTGAGCGGGGTGGTGGTTCCCTCAGGTGTTGACGTCGTCACCGTTGAGGGGCGCGACCAGGTCAACGGCTGGGGCGGGGCCACCGTGGAGGTCGAGCTCCAGCCATAGCGGACACGACCTGGCGATCCACGGGCTTCCGGTCCGGGCTGACCACAGCCAGATCAGGCAACCGCCCTGTCACGCTGGCTAGCATCCCAAGGGAGCGGCGCAGGACGAGGCGGCTGCGGGAGGGACTCCCTGATGGACCCGGTTGATGCCGCAGATCTGAACTTCAACACCACGACGTTGACCATCCTCAACGTCCTCATCGGCCTGATCATGTTCGGCGTCGCACTGAACATTCGGGTCGAGGACTTCCGTCGGATCGTGCGCGACCCCCGCGGACCGTTGATCGGCCTTGGCGCTCAGTTCCTCCTCCTGCCGGCCCTGACATTCCTGATGGTGGGCCTGATCAACCCGTCAGCATCCATCGCGCTGGGGATGATCCTCGTGGCGGCCTGCCCGGGGGGCAACTTCTCGAACTTCCTGACCGTCTACGCCAGGGGCAACGGGGCGCTGAGTGTGAGCATGACCGCCGTGTCGACGCTGTTGGCCATCGTGATGACCCCCTTCAACCTGCAGTTCTGGGGGTCACGGACCGACGGCGCCAGCGAGATCCTGACCGCGGTCTCCCTGGACCCGCTGGACCTCATGGTCACCATCGTGCTGATCCTCGCGCTGCCGATGGCGCTCGGGATGCTCACCCGCGCCAGGCGACCCGAGCTCGCCGACACGCTGCGCAGGCCGATGCGTTACCTGTCGCTCACGCTGTTCTTCGCGTTCATCATCTTCGCGCTGATCGGCAACTGGTCGCTCTTCCTGGAGTTCGTCGGCGTCTTCGCGATCGTCGTGACCGCCCAGAACGCCATGGCACTGGCGATCGGCTACTTCTCGGCGACCGCTGCCCGGCTGCCCGAGTACGACCGGCGGGCGATCACGATGGAGGTCGGCATCCAGAACTCCGCGCTCGCGCTGGTCATCATCTTCACGTTCTTCGACGGACTGGGTGGGATGGCCGTCATCGCTGCCTGGTGGGGTGTCTGGCACCTCATCTCCGGCCTCACCCTCGGCACCTTCTGGTCGCGCAGGGCGACCGCCGTGCCCGAGCTGCAGGTGGCCGGAGCGACTGAGTGAGGCGCGTGGCTCCCGCTGAGTCCCCGCTGGGCGGTGGGCGCGTGCTCGTGACAGGAGCCGCCGGTGGGATCGGTCGCGAGACCTGCGCCGCACTCCAGAAGGCTGGCGCCCACGTGATCGCCGCGGACCTCGATGTGGCCGACGAATCTCTGGCGGCCCAGGAGCGGCTGGCCCTCGACGTGACCGACAACGAACAGGTCCTGGCGGTCGTCGGGGGCCTCGAGCCCCTGGACGGGCTGGTGCTCAGCCACGGGGTGACCTCGCTGGGTCCGGCCGTGGACACGCCCATGGCTGCCGTCGACCGCGTGCTGTCGGTGAACCTGCGCGGGGCCATCGCCGTGACCCAGGCGGCCCTGCCAGGGCTGATCGGCCGCCGGGGTCGGATCGCCGTGCTCAGCTCGGTCTCGGGGTTCGCACCGCTGGTCCACCGCACTGCGTACTCGGCATCCAAGCACGGCCTGCACGGATACTTCGACAGCCTTCGTGCCGAGCTCGTCGACGCCGGGGTGTCTGTGACCATCGTGGCGCCGTCGTTCGTGGCCACCGGGATCGAGCAGCGCGCTGCGCACCGGGCCGCTGGTCGGGGTGGGGACTGGTCGACCACCGGAGAGGTGCTGTCCCCGGGCGAGGTTGCCGAGGCGCTCGTCGACGGGATGGCCCGCCGACGGTCGCTGGTCCTCCCCTCGCGCATCGCGCGTGCCTCCTACGCCGTGTCGCGGGTGGCGCCCGGGCTCTACGCGCGTGCGATGCGGCGGCTGGTCCTGCGCGACGGGTAGCCCGGCGCCGGTGCGGTCATGCGCGGAGCTCGAGCAGGCTCGACTGCTCGGTGAAGAAGCGCTGCACCAGGGATCGGGAGTACTGGGCGCAGAGCTCGATCGTGGAGAACGACATGATCTCGCCGGCGTAGTAGGTGTTCTGCGTGCCCTGCAGAGCCTCGAGGGTCTCGTAGTAGCCGGCTGCCATATCCTCCGTGCCGACGTGCGGGAAGTACTTCCAGCAACGGGTGTCCACGATCTGCTCGATCCGTCCGCCCAGCCGTGCCACGTCCTCGGCGCACGTGCGCTCGATCTCCTCGTGGCTGCGCGTCCCGTCGTCGAGGACGTACAGGGCGTACAGCGGTTGACCGGGCCAGCGGTGGTACCACATCATGACGTGGCCGCCGCGCTCGGCGACGAAGTTCGTCGGGAGGTATCCGGACTGCTCGGGCATGTCGTCGATGCTGCACAGCAGGACCCAGTAGTTGTACGTGCGGATCGCGCTGAACAGGCGGCGCTCCGTTGCCGAGGCGTCGAGGAAGGCCAGCGCCTCATCCAGGGGACTGGTCACGATGAGCTTGTCGAACTCCCACGATCCCTGATCGGTCTGCACCAGCACCGACCCCTGGCGGGTGATGCTGCGGATCGTCACCCCGGTGCGGACATCATGCTCCTGAGCCAATCTGGCCCAGAGGGACTGCACCCCGTCGGGCCAGATCATCCGGCGACGGGGGGAGATCGCAGACTCGAGCGTGTGCAGGTCGAGGTACTTCATCACGTAGGCGGTCGGGATCTCGTCGAAGTAGCCGTATCCGAACCCGGTGAACGGAAGCGCCAGGGCTTCGCTCAGTGAGGGCAGTGCGTGCTGCCCGGCGAACCTGGCGAACGGCTCGTAGAGGTCGGGATCGATCCCGACCAGCCCGGGCTGGTTGATGCGGCGGTACCTGACCTGGCTGGCCCATGCGTAGCGCAGGAGTACCTGCCAGAGCAGCCGTGGGATCCGGGAGCGGGGGAACAGATCGATCGGATGGCCATCCGGGTCGAAGCAGTGCACGGTGAAGGTCGGCGCCGCCTCGACGCCTACCGACTCCATCAGCTCCAGGGTGGTGTCGTAGTTGCGGGTGGCGAGCACTGCGCCCAACTCGTAGACATGCTGCCCCACAGTGACGGAGCAGCACTTGCCGCCCACTTGCTCCGCCCGCTCCAGCACGGTGACGTTCCCGTAGCCGGCTTGCTCCAGGTAGTGGGCCGCCGTGAGTCCCGACGCCCCGGCACCGATCACGCCGATCCGCTGAGTCGTTGGCTGCTGGCCGGGTCCCATGTCCGCCTCCCGCTCCGACGTCCCCTACCCATCGGTCGCGCCCCGACGGGCATCTACAGCCTAGGGTCTCCGGTCTGGCCTCGTCAGGGACCTTGGACCCGCGATCTGGCCTGCCTGCCCAGGCCGATCACCATCCCTCGCCCGACTTCGGGTGGACCGCTCATGCCTGGGCCAGCGATGATGGAAACAACCCAGGCTCTGATCGGTGCGCCTCAGATGGGGTTCCGAGGACACCAACAAGGGGCCGGAACGCGGGGGACGTCTCGCCGTTGCCCGCCGGGATCGGGAAGGCTGGGCATGTCTGGAAGACGCGTCAGGTACATCCTCAACGGACTCCTGCTGGTCGCAGCGGTTGTGGTGAGCCTGACGGGCTTCCTCGTCGACCGGCTTGATCTCAACCAGTTCACCCCACACCGCTGGGCGGGCTATGCGGTCGCGGTGCTGATCGCCATCCACGTGGGGCTGCACTGGCGATGGTTCCTGCCGTCGCGGTGGTCGGGCAGTCAGCGCGCCGGGGCGAGCCAAGCGCCCGCCCCGCAGGGCCCGCCCGCGCTCCCGGCGACCGCAGCTGCGCTGACGTCGGCGGGCGAGCGCACGCATGGCTCCGTCCGGGATGGGGCGACCAGCCAGGCTGGCGACAAGCCGGGTCCGGCGCCGGACGTTCGCCACCAGCACCCCCGTCGCCCGTCGCGTCGCACGGCCCTTGCCGCGATCGGTGCTGGCGCCGCGGGGGTCGTCGTGGGCTGGTCGGCCAAGTCCGAGGTGTCTCCCGTGCCCTATGAGGGCGGCGATGTCGGTCTCTTCTACCACCGGGAGAGTTCGCTCGGGCTGCGCGGACTGATCAGCGACCTGGTCGACTGGGGTCGCCGGCCCGCCCAGTACCTGCGGGTCGGCGAGGGCCAGCCTGTCGCTCTGCCCGCCGTGGCCGTCCCGCCGGTGATGACCGTGTCCCAGGCCCTGGCGCAGCGACGATCCCTGCGCGAGTACGCCGACCGATCCATCACCGCCGAGGAGCTGGCGTGGGTGGTGCGCGCAGCCACCGGGATCACCTCGAGCCAGGGTCACCGCGCTGCTCCCTCAGCTGGTGCCCTGTATCCCATCGAGACCTACGTGGCTGTGCGCCGTGTGGACGGGATCGACCCGGGCGTCTACCACGTCGACGTCCGGGCCCAGGCGCTGGAACCGGTCCGCGACGGGTCGGCCGCCGGCGATCTGATGGTCGCCGGGCTCGGCCAGGACTTCCTGCGTCGAGCGCCGGTCGTGCTCATCCTGACCGGCCGGTTCCAGAGGTCGCGATGGAAGTACCGCGAGCGCCACTACCGGTACGTCTGCTGGGAGGGAGGCCACGTGACCCAGAATGTCTACCTCGCGGCCGAGACCCTCGGACTGGGCGCCTGCATGGTCGGTGCGTTCTTCGACGGGATGGTCAATGACGTCATCGGCGTGGATGGGCGCCAGGAGGCCGCGCTCGGGGTCATCGCCCTGGGCCCCCGCTGACGGCGCGACTGGGGCGAGCCTCGTTCGCCGGCTCGTTCGCCTGCGCGTCGGCGGCAGCCAGGGCTGCGACGAGGGAGTCGACCAGGAACTCGTAGCTGCGATCGATGCTCACCGGGAGCCCAAAACCGTCATTGGTCTCCAGGCTGACGAATCCGTGCAGTGCTGAGCGCATGGTCCGGGTGGCGTCAATCGCCGAGTCACCGGCGAGGTGGTATCCGGACAGGACGTCGAGGACGACGGTGACCACGGCATCGCTGGCAGCCTTGTCGTCCACGTCTCCCGGGATCGGTGCGCGGGTGGTCGCGGCGTAACGTCCCGGGTGCTCGACAGCCCACGTCCGATAGGCATCGGCGAGGGCACGGATCGCGTCACCGCGAGCCCGACCCACAGCGGCTCGGCCAAGCACCTCGGCCAGCTCACGCTTGGCGCGCACGGCGATAGTGAGCTGCAGGGCGCCCATGCCGTCGATGTGCTTGTACAGCGACGGTTGGCGCACGCCCAGGTTCCCCGCCAACGCGGCCAGGGTGAGCTGGGACAGCCCGACCTCGTCGGCGATGCGCTCGGCCTCGATCACGACGCGGTCCTCGGTGAGCCCGGCCCTAGCCACGCTGGACCGTCCTCGACAGGAAATCCGGGATCGCGTCGCTGACCGCCTCAGGCTGCTGCGACTGCGGGTAGTGGCCGGCGTCGGCGACCATCACGACCTCGCCGTGCAGAGCAGCCGCGATCCAGTCAGCCTCGGCCCTCGGGTCGGGGAAGTCGGGATCCAGCTCGCCCATGACGACCAGCGCCGGGGCGTGGACCTGCCCGAGCCTGGCCTCGGTGGGCGCGTGGTCCGCGCGAGTGGTCAACGAGAACGCCTTGGCATACCCCGGGCGTCGGACGCTGGCGATCACCGAACGCAGGTGGGCGTCGAGGTCGGTGGGCTTGTGGCCGGCGTACAGGCGCGGGACGTAGGCCTTCCACGACGTCGCGACCCAGGGGGTGGCCATCGCGATGCGCATCATGAACCGGGTGACCGCGCTGATGTCGCCGTTGCGCACGAAGGGCCCGACGAGAACGAGGCCCGTGATGAGGTCCGGGCGCTCTGATGCTGCGTGGGCTGCGGCGCCGGCGCCCATCGAGTTGCCGACGACCACGGCCGGACCGCCGAGCTCCTCGATGAGGGCGATCACGTCGCTGGCGGTCTCGGCATCGCCGTAGGACCTGAAGGTGGTGTCGCTGTCACCGTGACCGCGCAGATCGGTGGTTGCCACTCGGTACCCAGCGGCGTTGAGGCGGGGGCCCAGGAAGCGGTAGGTGGTCCGGAGGTCACCCATCCCCGGGACGAGGACGACCAGGGGACGGCCCGTTCCGGTGACGTCGTAGGCGACTCGCCCCTCGGGACGGGTCAGGTACTCGGCGGGGGCTGCGGTGTGCACGTCATTGGTTGTCATGAAAGGTAAGATACATAGCGCTGAGGCTAATGTCAATAGCCCCGTTGAGTAGTCCCCTCGCCTGATCCCGAGGGGCGTGGGTCCAGCCGAAGCCCAGTCCCGCGTGCGTGCTCAGAAGGTCACAGTTTCGTGACAATCCCTAGGGTTCGACCGTTGTCGGTGGGGCCAGCACGTCCTTCGGGTTACGTTGGTGAGGCTCTGTCTGGGCCCAGCCCGGATCCAACCCCCTCTCAACCGAGCAATGGAGTTGTCTATGCGGTATCCCAATGTCCACCTTCTTCGATCAGCGGCCGTGCTTGCGTCCGTGGGCCTCATCGCCACCGGCTGCAGCAGCGGAAGTGACAGTGAGGAGAGCACCAGCAGTGGTGGGAGCGCGCTTGAGGGCGTGAGCGTCACCGTGGGGTCGAAGGACTTCACAGAGAACATCGTTCTGGGCGAGATCCTCGTCCAGGCACTGCAGTCCCAGGGTGCCGACGTCAAGAACCAGATCAACCTCGGCGGTACGTCGGTGAACCGCACCGCCCTGCTGGCCGGCGACATCGATGTGTACCCCGACTACAACGGAACCGGCTGGACCGTGCACCTGGGCCAGCAGGACCCGTCCTCAGATCCGGCGGAGCTGTACGCAAAGACCGCGGAGATGGACCTTGCGGAGAACAACATCATCTGGGCCGGGCTGTCGCCGTTCAACGACACCTACGGATTCGCAGCCGGTCCCGAGCTCGCCGAGGCCCAGGGCGGCTTCGACCTGCAGGGCATGGCTGACTACCTGGCCGCCACGCCGGACGCAACTGTGTGCATGGAGACGGAGTTCCCCGACCGCCCGGACGGGCTGATCCTGTTCGAGGACGCCACCGGCTACACCGTCCCGGACAGCCAGATCCAGATCCTTGACACCGGCCTGATCTACACCGAGACAGCCAGCGGCGCCTGCAGTTTCGGCGAGGTCTTCACCACGGATGGTCGCATCGAGGCGCTGAACCTGAGCGTCGTTGCGGATCCGGGCGTGTTCATCCTGTACAACGCGTCCTACACGTGGAACGCCGATCACTTCGGCGAGAACGCCGAGACCTACCAGGGTCTCGTCGATCAGATCTACGCCCCTCTCGATAACGCGAAGATGGCGTCGCTGAACTACCAGGTCGACATTGAGGATGAGTCGGCGGAGGACGTCGCCGCCGCCTACCTCCAGGAGATCGGTCTCGCGTAGGACCTCAGCTGGATGTGACTGTGCCCCCCGACCGAGTGTGGTCGGGGGGCACAGTCACATGCTGGCGCTGGCTCAGAACTGGCGCTGGCTCAGAACTGGCGCTGGCTCAGAACTGGCGCTGGCTCAGAGCCCTCGGGGCTTGAGGAATCGCTCCATGACCGCGCCGATCCAGTCGAATGTCAGGGCGAGGATGGCGACCATGCCCGCGCCGACGAGGAGCACGGGGTTCTGCTGCAGCTTCAGGCCGGAACTGATGGTGATCCCCAGGCCACCCCCGCCGATCAGGAAGGCAAGGGTCGCCATGCCGATGTTGATCGTCATGGCGGTGCGAATACCGGCGATGATGACCGGAACCGCCAGCGGCAGCTCGATGCGGGTCAGGGCATTCAGCTTGGTCATACCCATCCCACGACCGGCCTCGATGACCGACCGGTCCACGTTGTCGAGTCCGACCATCGTGTTGCGCAGCACGGGCAGCAGGGCGTACAGCACGAGGGCCCAGATGACCGTTGTGAGCCCCTGACCGAGCAGGAGCAGGAAGAGCACGAGCAATCCGTAGGCGGGCAATGCCTGCCCGGCGTTGGCCACGGCCAGCACGCTGGGAGCCAAGCGACGCATTGACGGTCGGGTCAGCAAGATCCCGAGGGGGACGGCGATGGCCACCACGAGGACGGTGGACGAGAAGGCGATCTTGAACATGTCCACGGTCTGCGGCCAGAGCTTGGTGTCCCAGTCGAGTGCGCTGGCCTGCTGGAAGTTGACATCGGAATCCAGGCCGAGGCTGCGGTAGTAGGCATACAACAGCAGCGCGAGGGCGATGATTCCCAGTGGCGCCACCGCAAGTCCCAGCCAGGAGTTGCGCGTACGGCTGGCTTGAACTGCTGCGACGGCAACGTCAGTCTCGTCGTCATCGGTGGACATCGTGTGGTCCAGATGGATGTCATGTGTGGTCTCACTCATTGGCGGCCGCCTCCAGCGCGACGTAGTGCGCCTGGGCTTCGGCCCTGAGCCGGCGGATCACGGCGGTCAGGTGACCGATCTCGACAACCCCCACGTAGCGCCCGTGCGGCTCCGTGACGCAGGCCATCCCAGTGGATGACTTGAGCATCTCCTCAAGGGTGTCGTGCAGTGTGGCGTTCTGCTCCACCTGGCTGCGGACCTGCTGACCGCGGAACTTCAGGTCGCTGGCCTGGTCGACCTTGTCCAGATCGGCCTCCCGCACCCAGCGGGCCGGACGCCCCTTCTCATCAAGGAGCAGGAGCCACTCCCGGCCAGTCTCCGCCAGGGCAGAATGGCCGGTCGCCAACGGATCGGTGACAGAGATCGTCGGGTACGGCTCGAGGTCGAGATCCCGGACCCGCTCGAAGTGCAGGCCCTTGAGTGTCGAACCCGCGCCGATGAAGTCGTCGACGAACTCATCGGCGGGCAGGGCCAGGATCCGCTCCGGGGTGTCGATCTGGCGGATCACGCTGCGCTCTCCGAGGATTGCGATCCGGTCACCCATCTTGATTGCCTCATCGATGTCATGGGTGACGAAGACGATGGTCTTGCGCAACTCGCTCTGCAGGCGCAGGAACTCGTTCTGCAGGCGATCGCGGGTGATCGGATCGATCGCACCGAACGGCTCGTCCATCAGCATGACGTCGGGATCAGCACCCAACGCGCGGGCGACGCCCACACGCTGCGCCTGGCCGCCGGAGAGCTCCTTGGGGTACCGGTTGCGATACTCGGCCGGGTCCAGGCCCACCGTGTCGAGCAGCTCGTCGACGCGCGCATCGATCTTCGCCTTGTCCCAGCCCTCCATCTTGGGAACCGTCGCGATGTTCTGCGCGATGGTCTGGTGCGGGAACAACCCGATCTGCTGGATCACGTAGCCGATCCGCCTGCGCAGCTTGTCCGGGTCGACATCGGTGACGTCCTCGCCGCCGAAGATGATGCTCCCGCCGGACGGCTCGATCATGCGGTTGATCAGTCTGAGGGTCGTGCTCTTGCCACACCCTGAGGGGCCGACGAGGACCAGGATCTCGCCCTCGTTGATGTCCATGGTGAGCTCCTCGACGGCGGGCGTCTCGGAGCCGGGGTAGACCTTCGTCACTTTGTCCAGGTGGATCATTGGCTGGGCAGTCATGTGTACTCCTTAGTTCCTGAGGCCGGGGGACGTCGTGAGCCGCTGGATCAGTGCCCACACGAGGTCGAGCACGAGGCCGAGCAGGACGATGAACACGGTCCCGACCCAGACTGATTCAGAGGACCCCGGAAGCCCGAGCCGGGTGAGCCCGCCCTGGATGAACGACCCGAGCCCATCACCGCCCACGAGGACGGCGATTGCCGCGATGCCGACAACCATGAGGCTGGACACGCGGATGCCCGCCATGATGACGGGCCAGGCAAGCGGCAGCTTGACCCGCAGCAACTGCTGGGTCGATCCCATGCCCATGCCGCGCGCGGACTCCACGACCGCTGGGTCGACCTCGTCCAGGCCGGTGACGGTGTTGCGCAGGATCGGCAGGATCGCGTACAGGAACAGGGCGGCCATGGCAGGCGCGTTGCCGATCCCGAGTATCGGGATGAACACTGCGAACAGTGCCAGGGACGGGATGGTGAGGAAGATCCCGGCAATGCTCAGCGTGATGGCGCGCGCCGACGCGTTGCGCTGGACGATGATGCCGAGGGTGACGGAGAAGACCGTCGCGAGAGCGATAACGACGAGCACTATCTGCATGTGCTGCCAGAACGCTTCGAGGATGTCGTCGTACTTGTCGACCACATATTCGAACCAACTCGTGAGTCCATCCATCAGCTGCCCTCCAGGCGCCCATGAGTGCGGGCATGGCGATGT
>JAQBEX010000178.1:0-15736 GCA_032123675.1 Actinomycetes bacterium | reverse complement strand
TATTCCCATTGGCTTCAAGCTTTCGGCCCAGAAGATCGAAAAAGACATCGACGCTGCCCTCGAGGTCGGGGTCGACTACATCATCCTCGATGGGCGCGGTGGCGGCACGGGCGCCGCGCCCCTGATCTTCCGGGACAACATCTCGGTGCCGACCATTCCCGCGCTCGCCCGCGCCCGCCGCTTTCTCGACCGACAGGGGCGCCCCGACATCACTCTGGTGATCACCGGTGGCCTCCGCCTGCCGGCCGACTTCGTCAAGGCGCTCGCCCTCGGCGCCGACGCCGTCGCGATCTCCAACAGCGCCCTGCAGGCCATCGGATGCCTGGGCATGCGCGCGCGCCACACCAACAACTGCCCCGTCGGGATCGCCACGCAGCGCGAGGACCTGCGCTCCCGGATCATCACCGAGACCTCTGCCCGGCAGCTGAGCAACTACCTGGGCGCCACCACGGAGCTGATGCAGGTGCTGGCCCGGGCCTGCGGCCACGACAGCCTCAGCAGCTTCACCGCCGAGGACCTCACCACCTGGAAGAAGGACATCGCCGACCTCACCGGGGTTGCCTTCGCCGGAGTCGGCTGAGCCCGTTCGGGAACCCCGCTCGTGACTACTCGCCGTCAGGCTCGGCGACGAAGGGCGGGGCCGGATGTCCGCCGCTGCGCGCAACGCGAGGGGCGACGCCGCGCGCCCGGCCTTACCGGATCCGAACCGGGTCATGACGGGGTCCGAGGCAGGATCACAGATTGGGGCGATACAACAGGGTCATGACCACTGGGAATGAGTTGGATCGGGCCCCAGATCGGGCCCCAGATCGGGCCGATCGTCGAGCGCGACCGGTTGGCGTGATCGCCAGCCTCCTCGTTGCGGCCCTGGCACTTGCCGGATGCTCGACGAGCAGCGATGAGCTGATCGCCACCGCAGGGGGCGCGCAGCCGGCCCCGAGCGCGACGTCGAGCGAGCCATCCGCAGCCGACATCGACGAGCAGCGGCTGGCGTTCGCGGCGTGCATGCGCGACAACGGTGTCCCGATGGCAGACCCGGGTTCGGAGTCCGGCCCGGGGACCGGGTTCCGCGACCTCCAGGACGTCGACCCCGACACGTTGGATACGGCTCTTGAGGCATGCGACTCGATGCGGCCCAACGGGGGTGGGCGCACCGCCGCCGACCTCTCTGATGCCGACAAGCAGGCACTGCTCGACATGGCACAGTGCCTGCGGGACGAGGGGTTCGCGGTTCCCGACCCGACGTTCGATGGACGGGGTGGATTCCTCCGACCGGGTCCGGACTCGCCGATCGACCCCCGGGACCCGGACTTCCGGGCTGCCATGGAGTCCTGCTCGAGCGAGGTCGGCTGGACCCGCCCCGGGAACCGCGGCGGCACCAGCGAAACGCTGGACGCCACCTCTGCGACGAGCACGTAGGGCGGGCCTGTCGTGACGGAGGTGGCCGGGAACAGGGAGGTCGTCGTGCAGGGGTCAGTGACTCAGGAGGAGCCCGCAGCCGAGCAGGAGCCAGGAGCCGCGAGTGGACCAGGAGATGCGACGGGACCGGGAGCCGAGTCGGGTATCGGGCGCCACCTGTGGGCCTGGTGGATCGGTGGGCTGGTCGTGGTCGCCCTGATCACGGCCGGGTTCATGATCGCGAGGTCGGGGGACAGCGCGAGTGCGGACGGGACGTCGGGCACCGTCGACGCGCTGCCGACGGCGACGGTCGACCTGGGCACTCTCACAGCCTCTGCGGACCGTGACGGGACCGTGACCAACGCGGACGCCACGACGCTCAGCTCGGACGTCGCCGGACGTGTCACCTGGCTGCCCCGCTCAGGGCGGGTCATCGAGCAGGGCAGGACGCTGGCCCGGATCGACGAGCAGCCCATGGTCGCCATGGTCGGCGCAGTGCCCGCCTTCCGGACGATGGCGGTCGGGACCGAGGGCCGGGATGTGAAGCAGCTGGAGGCGAACCTCGACGAGCTCGGCTACTCCGGGTTCACCGTCGACAACACCTACACGTCGGCCACCGCAGTGGCCGTCCGTTCATGGCAGGCCGACGCTCGGCTCCCCGTCACCGGGGTCGTCGCCCTGGGCCAGGTGACGTTCCTGCCGGGGCCGGTGCAGGTGGGTGCGGCGGCCGCGGCTGTTGGCGATGCGGTCCAACCAGGTGGTGGCCTCTATGCAATCTCCTCGGAGGGCCGCGTCGTGCAGGTGTCGCTGGCTGAGGACGACCGCGACCTGGCTGTTGTGAAGGCCCCCGTGACCATCGATGCAGGGGCCGCGGGAACCGCCACCGGGACGGTCACCGCAGTGGAGGCGGTCACCACCGCGGCAAGCTCCGGCCAGACGGGCGGAAGCTCAACCACCACATACGTGGTCACGATCGAGGCAGACACGGGCAAGAAGGGCAGCGCTGCTGCCGCAGGCGCGAAGGCGGTCGAGGCACAGGCAGACGGCTCCCCGGTCTCGGTGAGCTTCGCCGAGCAGGAGGCGCGGGACGTCCTGAGCGTGCCGATCAAGGCGCTGCTCGCCCTTGCCGAGGGTGGCTACGGCCTGGAGCTCGTCGACGCGGCTGGCGGTTCCACGGTCGTCGCCGTGGAGACCGGGCTGTTCGCCAACGGGCGGGTGGAGGTCTCCGGCGCGGGGGTGGCCGAGGGCGCAACGGTGCGGACCGCGCCGTGAGCGCGACCCTGTCGGAGCCGATGATCGGGCAGCCCGGCGCCCCGTGGCCGGTCGTGGCCTGCCACGACGTGGTGCGCACCTACCCGGGGTCGCCTCCGGTCCGCGCGCTGCGCGGGGTCTCGCTCGAGGTCCGGGCCGGGGAGTTCGCTGCCATCGTGGGTCGCTCCGGGTCCGGCAAGTCGACACTCATGCACCTGCTCGGGGCCCTGGACACCCCCACCTCGGGCTCAGTGCGCATCGCCGGCCACGACCTCGCTGGCCTGTCAGACGGGGAACGCTCCGCGCTGCGGGCAACCACGGTCGGCTTCGTCTTCCAGCAGTTCTTCCTGGCTGCACACCGCACGGCGATCGACAACGTCGCCGACGGGCTGCTCTACGCCGGGGTCCCACGGGCCGAGCGCGTCGAACGGGCCCGGGCCGCGCTGACGCGGGTCGGGCTGGCGCACCGACTCGACCATGTGCCCGGCGAGCTCTCCGGCGGTGAGCGCCAGCGCGTCGCCGTGGCCCGGGCGGTGGTCGGCAGTCCGGCACTAGTGCTCGCCGACGAGCCGACCGGCAACCTGGATCGGGCCTCGGGGGAGGCGGTCCTGGCCCTGCTGGCCGAGCTCAACGCCGATGGGACCACCGTGGTCATCGTGACCCATGACCGGGACCTGGCCGCCACGGTGCCCCGCCAGATCGAGGTCAGCGACGGCCAGATCATCCGGGACGAGTCCCCCCGATGACCAGCACGAGGTTGGGCAGCACGAGGTTGGGCAGCACGACGACGGCAACCGCTGCGCCCTCCCCGACGCGGCTGCGCCCCGCGCGCCTCGCGGTTGCCGACCGCATGTCCCTGGCACTGGGCGCGATGACCGCACGGCCACTGCGCGCCCTCCTGTCCGGGCTCGGGATCGCCCTGGGCGTGGCCGCCCTCATCGCGGTCGTGGGCCTGAGCTCGTCGAGCACGGCTCGGATCGGCCAGCAGCTCGATGCGCTGGGCACGAACCTGCTGACCGTGACCGCGGGGCAGTCGGTGTTCGGGGCGGCGGCCTCCCTGCCCGAGGACGCCACCGCGATGGTGTCCCGGGTGGGGCCGGTCACCGCGGTGTCCGCCACCGGTGCGGTTGGCGCGAGCATCTACCGCAACGAGTTCGTGGACCCGCTGGAGACCAACGGCATCTCGGTGCTGGCCACCGACGTGCACCTGCTGGACACGCTGCGCGGGAAGATGGCTGCCGGCTCCTGGCTCACCGAGGCCGCCGCGGACCTCCCCGCCGTGGTCCTGGGCTCCAAGGCGGCCCGTCGACTCGGGATCACCGATGCCAGCGGGGATACGGCGGTCCGGATCGGTAGCGCCGACTACGTGGTCACGGGCATCATGGCCGCCAACCCGCTGGTCGACTCGATGGACTCCTCCGCACTGGTCGGCTGGGACTCCGCCAAGCAGTTCCTGGGCTTCGACGGGACTCCGGCCACCATCTACGAGCGCAGCTCGGATGCGACAGTGGAGTCCGTCGCTGCTGTGCTGCCGGCGACGGTGAACCCGGAGAGTCCCGATCAGGTGCAGGTGTCGCGGCCCTCGGACGCCCTGGCGGCCAAGGCCGCGACTGACAAGGCGCTGACCGCCCTGCTGCTCGCCCTCGGCGCAGTGGCGCTGCTCGTGGGCGGCATCGGGGTGGCCAACACCATGGTCATCGCCGTCCTCGAGCGCCGCTCGGAGATCGGCCTGCGCCGGGCCCTGGGGGCCACCCGGCGACAGATCCGGGGCCAGTTCCTCTCCGAGAGCATCATGCTGAGCCTGGCCGGAGGTGCCGCCGGAGCAGCGCTGGGTGTTCTGGTCGTCACCGGGTACGCCCTGTCACGCGACTGGCCGGTGGCCATCCCCGCGTGGGCCCTGGCCGCTGGCCTGGCCTCGACGGTGATCGTCGGCGCGCTGGCCGGGCTCTTCCCCGCGTCGCGAGCTGCCCGGGTCGACCCCGCGCAGGCGCTGTCCGGTGCCTGAGGGACTAGGCTCCCGAAGACCTACTGCTCGGGCGCAAGGGGGCGGACCTGATGCCACTGGTGATCAAGAAGCGCTACACGGTTCGTGAGACCTACCGGATCACCCAGCTCGCCGCCCGCAGCGCCCTGACCACCGGGCGCGACCAGTGCGACCGGGAAGCCTCGGAGCGGATCATGCTGGCGGTCACGGAGGTCAACGGCTGTGAGATCTGCTCGTACGCCCACGCCCGCCGGGCGATCGAGGCGGGTGTGGGCAACGAGGAGGTCCGGGCCCTGCTCGGCGGGATCACCGACGGAGTACCCGATGACGAGCTGGCCGGCATCGCCTTCGGCCAGCACTACGCCGACACCCGTGGGCATCCCGACCCGCAGGCGTGGACGGACCTGGTCGAGCGATACGGCCAGCCGCAGGCCCTCTGCGTCCTGCGTGCGGTCCGGATGATCATGTGGGGCAACGCCATGGGGATTCCCCTGGGCTCGCTGCGCGCCCGACTGCGCGGTGCCCCCGACCCGGGCAGCAGCCTGACCTACGAGGTCGGGACCCTCGTCGGCGGAGGCCTGCTCACGCCCGTGGCCGTCGCCCACGCGCTGGTCGCAGACCTGCGCATCAGGTCCAGAGGTGTCAGCGCCACTTGATCGAGCAGCCCAGGCTCGGCCGGTGCGGCTCGGGGACCGGCTGCCCGGCGAGCACCCGCGTGAGGGCGTCCTCGAGCAGCACCCCCGTGACCGGTTGGCCGTTCCCGGGGGTCGAGTCGTCCATCGCGCCCCGGTAGGCCAGGCGGCCCTCGGCGTCGTAGAGGAAGAAGTCCGGCGTACAGGCCGCCCGGAACGCGCGCCCCACATCCTGGGACTCGTCGACCAGGTAGGGGAAGCTCCAGCCCGCCCGCTGCGCCTGCTCGGCGAGGTGGGCCGGCGCATCCTCCGGATACCCCTGCGCGTCGTTGCTGCAGATGGCCACCACCGGAAGGTCCGGATGGGCTCGCACCAGCTCGCCGAACCGGGCCTCGACGTGCTGGACGTAGGGGCAGTGGCTGCACATGAAGGCCACCAGCAGCGGGGCACCCGCGAAGGACCGGCTCGCCACGGTCACCCCGGCGAGGTCGGGCAGTTCGAAAGCCGGCATCGGGGACTGCAGGTCAACCATCTGGGACGCGATAGCCATGCAGCCAGCCTACGAGCAACGCCCCGGCCGGGCAGCCCCAGATCCCAGTGCCTAGCATCGACCAGCCGTCGAGGCCCTCGGCGTCTCAGAGGAAGTCGCGAAGCCCGTTCTGCCGCGTTGGATGCCTCAGCTTCGACAGTGCCTTGCACTCGATCTGGCGGATGCGCTCGCGGGTCACGCCCTCGAGCCGGCCGATCTCCTCGAGGGTCTTGGGCTGGCCATCCGCGAGGCCGAAGCGCATCCGCATCACCCCTGCTTCACGTTCGGTGAGCTGGGCCAGTGCGGCCTCGAACTGCTGGGGCAGCAGGCCGTGCGCCACCGCGTCCGATGGGGCGAGGGCATCGGCGTCCTCGATCAGGTCACCGAGCTCGGAACCGGGCTCCTCCCCGATCGGCAGGTGCAGCGAGATCGTGCGCTGGGCGAACCCCTCGAGTTCGAGGACCCTGTCCTCCGGCACGTTCAGCGCCTCGGACAGCTCCGCTGTGGTCGCCTCACGGCCCAGGTTCACCATCGCGTCCACCCGGAGGCGGGACAACTGGTTGATGAGCTCGGCTACGTGCACCGGTACCCGGATGGTGCGGGTCTGATCGGCCATGGCCCGGTGGATCGCTTGGCGGATCCACCACGTGGCGTACGTGGAGAACTTGTAGCCCTTGGTGTAGTCGAACTTCTCCACCGCGCGGATCAGGCCGAGGTTGCCCTCCTGGATCAGGTCCAGGAACAACATGCCGCGCCCTGTGTACCGCTTGGCCAGCGAGACGACCAGACGCAGGTTCGCCTCGAGCATGTGATTGCGCGCGCGCTGCCCGTCAACCACCAGCCACTCAAGGTCCTGACCGAGCGGCGAGTCCGATGCCACCCCGGAGGCCAACTTCTCCGCGGCGAGGACGCCGGCCTCGATCCTGATCGCCAGCGAGACCTCCTCCTGCGCGCTGAGCAACGCCACGCGCCCGATGCGCTGCAGGTAGTCCCTCACCGGATCGGTGGTGGCGCCCGCGGCACTCACCCGCGGCGCGGGCGCGTCGGCCTGGTCACCGTCAGAGAGGACGAATGCCCCATCTGCCGCCGCTGGCCGCTCGCCCGGCTCGGGAGACTCCAGCTCCGCCTCGAGGTTCCGGACGAGGTCCGCCTCCAACTCGGCCTCGAGTTGGGCAACCTCAGCCCATCGTGCGGGCCCCGGGATCGGGTCGACAGGCGGCGGCAGGTAGTTGGGCGGCTCGGACTGGATCGGTGACTCGATCGCCACCATTTCCTGCCGGTCAGACTTCGACATCCCAACCCTTCACGAGCCCCGCCGCAACAGCACCGCACCCAGATGGCCGTGAGGACCAACCCAGCAGGACTGTCCCGCACGAACGTCTCGTGAGCGTTGCTCGCTCCCCTGGACAACTCCCGCAGGCATCCTCGCACGGGGCTGAGAGAGCGCTCTCAGATCAACCATGTCGGCTTGCGGCACCGTTGTCAACCTCGTGCGCGGGTAGCATCGACACCGCCACTTCGAGGAGCTGCGATGAAGACCATCTGCGTGACCGGGGCCGCGGGCATGACCGGAACGGCAACTGTCCTGCGACTGCTTGCCGACGGGTACGCCGTGGTGGGCGCCGACCTCGTGCCGCTGCCCTCGACGCTGCCACCGCAGTGGTCGCTGGCGACCTTCCAGTACGTTCGGTGCGACCTGACCGACTACGGCGACACCGTTGAGGTCCTCAGCGGAGTCGACGCAGTGGTCCACCTCGCGAACGTGCCCGCGCCCGGGCTGCGCCCCGCGGCACGGACGATGAACATCAACGCCGTGATGAACTCCAACGTGTTCCTCGCTGCCACTCAGGTGGGCCTCGAGCGGGTCGTCTGGTCGAGCAGCGAGACGACCCTCGGGCTGAACTTCGATGCGGTCAACGCGCCGAAGTACCTGCCGGTGGACGAGGCTCACAGCCCCTATCCGACGAGCACCTACGCTCTGTCGAAGGTGCTGGCCGAGACGACCGCCCGGCACCTGGCCGGCTGGTCCGGGATCCCGTTCGTGGGGCTGCGGCTGTCCAACGTCATCCGGCCGGAGGCATACGCCGACTTCCCGCAGGCCTGGGCCGATCCGTCGAAGCGCCAGTTCAACCTCTGGAGCTACATCGACGTCGACGATGCCGCGGCGGCGTGCAGCGCCGCGCTCACGGCCGACGTCCATGGCGCGGACGAGTTCATCATCGCCAGTCCTGAGACCACGATGCCGATCCCGACGCGGGAGCTGATCGACCGCTACTACCCGGCCGTGGAGGTCCGCCGCGACCTGGGGTCGCACGAGTCACTGCTGTCCAGCCAGCGCGCCCGCGACATCCTCGGGTTCACGGCCACGCGCAGCTGGCGCGACCACGTGTCAGCCTGATCAGCGGCCCGCAGTGAGGGCCTGCGGCAGTACCTGCTACAGCGCTGCCAAGACCCGATCCCGGACCTCGTCGACGGCACCCATGCCATCAACCTGGACCAGGATCCCGGCCTCGGCGTAGACCCGGGTCAGCGGCTCGGTCTGCTCGGTGTAGACCTCCATGCGCCGGCGGATGACCTCCTCGGTGTCATCGGCCCGGCCCTGCTCCTGGGCCCGCTTGAGCAGCCGGGACACGACCTCGTCGGTGTCCACCGTCAGCTCAACGGCCCGGTCGAGAGTCAGGCCCATGTCGGCCAGCGCGGAGTCCAGCACACCCACCTGGTCCAACGTGCGCGGGTACCCGTCCAGGAGGAATCCGGCGGCGGCATCCGGCTGCCCGAGGCGCTCGCGCACCATCGCGTTCGTGATCCGATCCGGGACGTAGTCCCCACCGTCCATGAACATCCCCGCCGTGATGCCCAACGGCGTGGCCTCAGCAAGGTGGGCGCGGAACAGGTCCCCGGTTGAGATGTGCGGGATGCCCAAGCGCTCGGAGAGCACCTTGGCCTGTGTCCCCTTGCCCCCTCCAGGGGGGCCCATCAACACGATGCGCATCAGCCGTGGCCTCTCGTCGTCGCGGATCACAGTGGGTCTGACACGCGTCAGACTAGCGGCCGCCGTTGGCCTGATGGGGCCTGAGCCGGAGGCTGCCGGATCCAACCGGGCACCGGGGCCGCGAGCGTCAGCGGGCCGCCCGCAGGACCCCCTCGAGGATCGGTCCGGCCGTCTGCGAGCCGGACTGCCCGACCTCGACGAAGACCGCGACGGCGAGGTCGCCCTGGTAGGCGATCATCCATGCGTGCGTCTGCGGCGGGGTGCTGGTGCCGAACTCCGCGGTACCCGTCTTGGCGCCTACCGGGGGGCCCGGGACATCGTCGAGGAACTCCGCTGTCCCCTCGGTGACCACCGCTCGCATCATGTCCTGCAGGGCGTCGGCCTCCTGCTCCGTCAGGGGCTGGTCCACCTGCGTCTCGGGCACCGGCTGGTCGGGGAGCAGGCGGGGCACGATCGCTCGCCCCTGCGCGACGGAGCCGGCAACCGCCGCCATGGCCATCGGCGAGGCAAGCACGGAGCCCTGCCCGATGAGCGACGCGGCCTGTCCCGTCGCGGATGTGGGCGGCGGGACCTCGCCGAAGTACGCCGGGAAGCCCAGGTCGTGATCGACCCCGAGACCGAGCGCTGCCGCGGCCTGCGCGAGGTCGTCACCGGTGAGCTTCTCGTACTGCGAGACCAGGGCCGTGTTGCACGAGTTGGCGACCGCCGACCGCAGCGGGATGTCGCCGGTCCGGGCCGACGGGTAGTCGTCGTAGTTCGTGAATGGCTTGCCGTCAACCACCACCCTGGCCGTGCACGGGAGCAGGTCCGCGGGCTGCACGCCTGCGCGCATCAGCGCCAGCGCGGTGACGACCTTCGTCGTCGATCCGGGTGGGTACTGCCCGATGGTTGCCGTGCTGTAGCCCTCCGAGCCCGGGCCGCTGGCGGCGGCGAGGATTTCCCCGGTGGAGGGACGGAGCACGACGATGGCGCTCGCCGGTCCGATCTCGTCCAGCTGCGCCTCGGCCGCGCGCTGCAGTCCCGGATCCAGGGTTGTTCGCAGCGGCTGGCCATCGACCTCGACAGTGGTCAGCAGCGTCCGCTGCTCATCACCCCGCTTGGCCGCCACGACCACCCCGGGCGTCCCACCCAGGAGGTCCTCGTAGCGGGCCTGCAGGCCGGACAGGCCCACGACATCGCCCGCCCGGACAGTTCCATCGGACTCCTCCATGATCTCCGCTGTGGCGGGTCCCGCCCGACCCAGGATCGCAGCGGCGAAGTCCCGGGTGGGCGCCAGCGCCACCTCGTCGGCCAGGCCGACCGCACCGGGGATCGCGGCGACGGCCGACGAGTCCAGCTCCTTGGCGTCCGGGGCACGCAGGGTCAGGGCCTCGACGAAGGCCTTCGGACCGGCCTGCTCGACGCGCGTGGCGTAGGCCGCGGGATCGACGTCGAGCAGTAGCGCAAGGGCCCGGGCCGACTCGGTCGCCTGCTCTGCGGGCACTCGGGTCTTGTCGATGCCGAAGCGGACCACCGGACGGTCCGAGACCAGGGGCACGTCGCCCGCGCCGAGGATGTCACCGCGCTGCCCCTGCTCGGTCGTCAGGTCGAGTGACTCCCCGTCAGTGAGCGAGGGCTCGACCATGGCGGGTGACCACTGGAGCGTCCACTGCTCGTCGGCCCACGTCATCTCGGCCGAGGTCTCGTAGCCCCACGGAGCCCCGGGGGTCTGCCACTGCCAGGCCATGGTGACGGTTGCGGCGTCCCCGTCGACCTGGACGTCGGTCGCGCTCACCTCGACCGGGAGGTCATCCATGCCGGCCAGGACCGCGTCGAGCTGCTCCTGAGCGCCACCGGCGACCGGGACGTCGCCCAACTGGCCCTCGGCCAGCGCCCCGGAGAGCTCGGCAGCACGTGCCTCAGCGGCCTGGACCCGGCCGTCATCCGAGGAGCACCCCGGCAGTGCACCCAGAAGCAGGACACTCAGGGCGATCATGAATGGGCGCGGCAACGACACTCCTCCGGTCGACTGATGACCCGCCCCATCCTGCCGTACCCCTCGGGCCCGTGATGCGGCGTGCCCCGGGGGCGCGTGACCCGATCCGGGGCAACCGGACGACCGACCCGCGTCCCACGGCTCCGGGGCTAGATTGGATGGATGAGCCACGCAGTCCCGACCCAGACGATGACCCGTTGGAACGCCAAGCAGCGGGCGTGGGAGACGCGGCTGCGGGGCCGGGGCGTGCTGGCCGAGCCCCGGATCAACAGGGGAACCGCCTTCACCATGCCAGAGCGGCAGGCGCTGGGCCTGGTGGGGATGCTCCCGGCACGGGTGCTGACCCTCGACCAGCAGGCGGACCGCGCCTACCGCCAGTACCTCGACCAGCCATCCGACCTGGCCAAGAACGTCTTCCTCACAGCACTGCACGACCGCAATGAGGTGCTGTTCTTCCGCCTGCTCGTGGACCACCTGCCGGAGATGCTGCCCATCGTCTACACGCCCACCGTGGGCGACGCGATCCGCCGGTACAGCCATGAGTACCGACGTCCCCGTGGCGTGTACCTGTCGATCGAGGACCCGGACGGGATCGACAGTGCCCTGCTGTCCAGCGGCCGCGAGGCGCAGGACATCGACCTGATCCTCGCAACGGATGCCGAGGGGATCCTCGGAATCGGCGACTGGGGAGTCGGTGGCATCGAGATCGCAGTCGGGAAGCTCAACGTGTACACGGCCGCCGCCGGCATCGATCCGTCGCGCACGCTTGCGGTCATGCTCGACGTGGGCACCAATCGGCAGGAACTGCTCGACGACCCGCTCTACCTCGGGGTCTCGCGCCCCCGCGTGGGCCGCGCGGAGTACGACGCGTTCATCGACCGCTATGTCAGCGTCGCATGCCGGTTGTTCCCGCACGCGCTGCTGCACTGGGAGGACTTCGGCACGAGCAACGCCCGACGGATCCTGCAGCGCTACCGCGACTCCACGCTCACGTTCAACGACGACATGCAGGGCACCGGCGCGGTCAGCCTGGCGGCTGTCATGTCGGCAAGTTCGGTCAGCGGACGAGCATTGGCCGACCACCGTGTTGTGGTGTTCGGCTCGGGGACGGCCGGGATCGGGATCGCCGACCAGTTGCGTGACGCCATGGTCGGCGCCGGGCTCTCGGCGCAGGAGGCGACGCGACGGTTCTGGTGCGTCGGTCGCCACGGCCTGCTCACTGACGACCGGTCCGACCTGCGTGATTTCCAGGAGCCGTACGCACGACCAGCGGCCGAGGTCGCGGCGTGGGTCCGTGACGAGCAGCTCGGCGGGGTGCCCCTCGGCGAGGTCATCCGCGAGGTGCATCCGACGATCCTGATCGGCGCCTCGGGGCAGCCGCAGGCATTCACCGAGCAGATGGTCCGGGACATGTCCGCCCACGTCGAGCGCCCGATCATCATGCCCATGTCGAATCCGACGGATCTGGCTGAGGCCGTCCCAGCCCACCTGATCGAATGGTCCGACGGCGCAGCCCTGGTGGCGACCGGCAGCCCGTTCGCGCCGGTCACCCACGCCGGGATCACCTTCACGATCGCGCAGGTGAACAACGCCCTGATCTTCCCCGGCCTGGGGCTCGGCGTGACGGTGGCCAGGGCCACGCAGATCACCGATGGGATGCTGATGGCCGCCGCGCAGGCGGTCGCCGCAACGGTGGACCCCCAGACCGTGGGAGCGTCGCTGCTGCCCCAGGTCGCCGATCTGCGCAGCACGTCCACCCTGGTGGCGATCGCTGTGGCGCGAGCCGCGCAGCAGGAGGGAGTCGCGGAGGTTGCCGACCGCGGCGACCTGGAGGCCGCCGTCCACGCAGCCATGTGGCAACCGGAGTACCGGCCCGTTCGGGCCACCTGACCACCACCGGAATCGACCGGCGGATCGCTGCCGGACGCCGTCAGGCCACGTCAGGTCCGCATCGCTGGTCAGGTGCTCGGCGTTCCCCGGGGGCCACCGGGAGCGCCGATCAACTCCGCGCCCCCGGCGGGCGGTACACTCTGCCCACCCGCTGCAAGGGCGCCAGTCCAGCGGGGCGTGGTCTGTGCGGTCGCTGACGTGATCAACGGCTGAGGGTTGGCGGGTTCCCTGCGGGGGTCGGGGCCTGTCGCGTCGTCGCAGGCCCGTGGGACATGAGGCGCGTTGCGTGGTGGTCGAAGCGGCCCCCACGGACGTGCTCGTTCTCCCGGTCGCAGGACTGCGAGCGGGTCGACGCCCGACGCGTTGCTGCGTGCCGGGTACGCCGGGGAGGTGTTGTGGCTCGACGAGGCCAGGGCCAGAAGCATGCGCGCCGAGGGCCTGCGCGTGACCAACGGCGTGCGCGACCCAGCGACGATGAGGGCCTGATGCCGGTGCTCGCCCGCTTCGTGCGCCAGGTCCAGGCTGACGTCGTGCGCGGCTCGGGGCGTGCCTCGGTGCGCACGAAGTTCCAGGTCGCCGCGCTGCTCGTGCGCGAGGAACGGGCCCGCGTGATCGCGGACGGGACCATCAGCGAGGCCAACAGGGCCAAGCAGCTGACCCGTCTCGACGGCATGGGGACGATCCTGGCGCGGACCGCCGCACGCGACACCTCGTTGCTCGTCCTGATCGGGGAGGACACCGAGCTCTCGGAGTCGGGCAAGCTGCTGCGAGCGGACCTGCTGGAGTCCGCCGGCGTCGAACGAGCCCTCGCCGAGCCCGAGCCGGACCCTGAGGCCGCACCTGCGCCGGTCAAGCGGCAGGTGGTGCCGCAGTCGGTCGTCTCCCGGCAGCTGGCCAACCCGTTCCTCGCCCCGGACCTGGATGCGGCCCGCCCG
This sequence comes from Actinomycetes bacterium, assembly GCA_032123675.1. Taxonomy (GTDB): domain Bacteria; phylum Actinomycetota; class Actinomycetes; order S36-B12; family CAIYMF01; genus Prado023. The sequence goes on along the minus strand of JAQBEX010000178.1, from coordinate 2,150 downwards.
AGCGAGGTGCGTCCACTGCGGCTGGCTGGCTGGGAGCTGCTGGGCCCCCTGCTGCGCTCCTTCGAGGACGCGGGCACCGGAGCCACCTCGTGCATGGCGCTGCCCGACCCGGCGCCGGCGCGAACCCCGGGTCGCCCGGACCTGATGGTGCACCAGACGCAACTGGTCGCCGCCGCAGCGATGGGCCACCGGACCTTCCTGCTCGCCGATGAACCCGGCCTGGGCAAGACGGCGCAGGCGCTGATCGCAGCCGACGCGGCTGACGCCTACCCGCTGCTCGTGGTGGTCCCGAACGTCGTCAAGACGAACTGGGCCCGGGAGGTGGGCCTGTGGACCCCGCATCGGTCAGCCACCGTGATCCATGGCGATGGACACACCATCGACGGTTTCGCCGACATCGTCATCGTCAACTACGAGGTCCTCGACCGGCACGTCGGCTGGCTGGGCGACCTCGGCTTCCGCGGCATGGTCGTCGACGAGGCGCACTTCATCAAGAACAAGGCCTCGCAGCGCTCGCAGCACGTGCGCGAGATCTCCGAGCGGATCCGTGCCAGGACTGGGCGGCCGCTGCTCATGGCGCTGACCGGCACACCGCTGATCAACGACCTCGAGGACTTCCTGGCCATCTGGGCGTTCCTCGGCTGGATCGACGAGAAGAAGCCGATCGGGGACCTGATGCGCGCGCTCGAGGGCACCGGGCTGGTCCCGGGCGACCCCGGCTTCTACCGGGCGGCCCGCAGCTCCGTCATCGACATGGGCATCGTCCGCCGACGCAAGGTCGACGTGGCAGCGGACATCCCTGCCCGCCGGGTCGCCGACCTCCCGGTGGAGCTCGACGATGAGGTCGGCCGCTCGATCCGCGCGGCCGAGCGGGAGCTCGCCCGGCGCATGGTGGGGCGGTACGTCGACGCCCTGCAGCGGCGCAGCTCGGACTCCGTCGTGGCGGGCATCGACCACGAGCTGGTGCGCCGGGTGGCCACCTGGGAGCGGCAGGACGCGGACAAGGCGGAGTCCGGGGAGAACGTGTTCGCCATGATGCGGCGCATCGGGCAGGCCAAGTCCGGGCTCGCAGCGGACTACACCGCCCAGCTGTCCCGCAGCGTCGGCAAGGTGGTGTTCTTCGCCAAGCACGTGGACGTGATGGACAGCGCCGAGCAGCTGTTCGCCCAGCGTGGGATCCGGTACGCCTCGATCCGTGGCGACCAGACGCGCAAGGTGCGCCAGGCGAACATCGATGCGTTCACCAACGATCCGGACGTCGCCGTGGCGGTCTGCTCGTTGACCGCGGCCGGTGTCGGCCTCAACCTGCAGATCGCCTCGAACCTGGTGCTCGCGGAGCTGTCCTGGACCGCTGCCGAGCAGACCCAGGCCATCGACCGCATCCACCGCATCGGCCAGGAGCAACCCGTCACCGCATGGCGCATCATCGCCGCGCAGACCATCGACTCCAAGATCGCCGAACTCATCGACGACAAGGCCGGGCTTGCCGCGCGGGCGCTCGACGGATCCGACGAGGGGTCATCTGCCGCGGCCGACATCCAGCTCGAGGCGCTCGTCGCGCTGCTGACCGATGCGCTCGCCGACGCACTTCCGGGCACCATGCCGGGGCCCGGCTAGCCTTGACCAGTGGCGCGGGCAACGGGGTCGAGATCTGGTGCGGGGCGCGGTGCCCTGCACCAACCCGGGATGGACCTGCTGCTCGACCGTGAGGGCCTGTGGTGCACCGCCCCCGGCGACGGCCCCGGCGTGATGCGTTCCCTGCCGCGCCCCGGCGGGATGTCCCCGGGGCGGGTCTGGGCCACTCCGGTCGACGCCCGCCTGGGGTCGACGCTGGCCGACCTCCTGGATCCTGGTCAGCCGAGTGCCGTCGGCCCCCCAACAGTCCGAGCGATGGCCCTCGGACGGCTGACGGCTGCCGCCATCCGGACGGCGGATGACCAGCCGGTGCCCATCCCGCAAGGCGCTGGCTGGAGGTGGCGGGCCGCACCCGGACCAGCGCTGTCTGATGAGTTGGACGGTGCCGTCGCGGCGTGCGTGCTGGCGGGCGTGGTCGTCGACGACGAGCCGGAGGTCCGGCTGCGGGGATTCATCGACGACGTCGTGGACTCCCGTGTCGCCGCTGGGCTGGTGGCGGCTGAGATGACGCTGCG
>JAQBEX010000177.1:0-3751 GCA_032123675.1 Actinomycetes bacterium | reverse complement strand
CACCGAATCGGTGATCAGCTGGCTGGCCCAGCGCCCCCAGACCTGGTTGGACGCGATCACCGTGGGCACCCTGGACATGGCCGCCACCTACCGCAGCGTCTACCGCCAGATCCTGCCCCACGCTGTCTTGGTCGTCGACCCATTTCACCTGATCCAGTTAGCCAACGCCAGCCTGGACAAGGTTCGCCGGTTCGTGCAGAACGCGGTCCTCGGCCATCGTGGACACAAACACGATCCGCTCTACCGGGCCCGCCGGCTACTGACCAAAGCACGGGAAACCATCGACGCAGACGGCCAAACCAAGATCCGCGGCCTGCTCGCCGCCGGCGACCCCGACGGGCACGTGACCACCGCTTGGCAAGCCAAGGAAGCCATCCGCGCCAACTACACCATGCCTGACCCCGGCACCGCCGCGGCCTACCTGGGCGCCCTGTCCGCAGACCTGCGCGACCCCGCCCGGCACCCCGAAACCCGCAAACTGGGACGCACCCTGCGAACCTGGCACCACGAGATCCTGGCCTGGCACACCACCCACGCCACCAGCGGCCCGACCGAGGGCCAGAACAATCTGATCAAAGCGACCAAGAGAGTCGGGTTCGGATTCCGCTCATTCCGCAACTACCGCATCCGCATCCTCCTCAACGCCGGCAAACCCGACTGGACCCTGCTCCCAACCCTCACCCCCCGCTGAAATCCGAAGCACCGCATTGGTTCCATCCGCACACCGGGCTACAGCTGGATCGCGGGCTGTATGCCCCGTTCGTCGTCGACGACCCCGATGAACCCGGGGAGTACGACCACGAGTGGGTGATCGTCCTGGACGACTGGACCGATGGGGTCGGTCCGAGTCCGGAGGAGATCCTGGCCGATCTCAAGGCTGGTACGGGCCGTTCGATGATGCGGGGGATGATGGGTGCCGCGGACGGTGATGTCAGCTACCCGTTCTTCCTCATCAACGGGCGGACCGGGAACGACCCGGACGCGCTGGCCGCCCGACCGGGGCAGAAGGTCCGGTTGCGGATCATCAACGCCGCCGCGGACACCGTGTTCAACCTCGCGCTGGCCGACCACGACCTCACGGTCACGCACTCCGATGGGTTCCCGGTGCAGCCGGTGACGGTCCAGGCGCTGCGGATCGGGATGGGTGAGCGATACGACGCCACCGTCACCCTGGGCGACGGGGTGTTCCCCCTGGTCGCCGAACCTGTCGGCAAGGCCGGCCTGGCGCGGGCACTGATCCGTACCGGTGGCGGCCCGGTGCCCGAAGCCGACTACCGCCCCGGCGAACTCGGGACGTCGCCGTTGCGGGTCCAGGACCTCACAGCAGAGGGTTCGGCGGTCCTGCGCGCCCGTGACCCGGACAGCGTTCAGGACCTGGTCCTCAGCGGCGGCATGGGCGGCTATGTGTGGACGATCAACGGTCGCACCTACGACCAAACGGTCCCCTTGACGATCCGGGAGGGGCAGGCGGGGCGGCTGCGCATCACGAACCACTCGATGATGAGCCACCCGGTGCACCTGCACGGGCACTCCTTCCAGGTGGGGCCGGCTGGGGGCGACGGCCCGCGCAAGGACACCGTCCTGCTCCCACCGATGGCCGGCGTCAACGTCGATTTCGCGGCCACCAACCCGGGGAACTGGATGATCCACTGCCACAACGCGTACCACGCCGAAGCAGGGATGATGACCCGCCTCGAGTACGCGACCTGACCCGCGATCGCCGACCACAACCCCAACCACCCGAGTTCCAGGAGTTCGCATGCCAGCCCCCCGACGTATCCCGCTCGTCCTCGCGAGCGCCCTACTGCTGGGCGCCTGCTCCAGTGGCCCGGGAGATGAGGCCATCGCGGGCACGCCCAGTTCGCCTCCCGGCTCGGGGGCCGTGGCGGGTCCCACGACCGATTCGTCAACGGACACCCCCGGCCCGGTCGCCGCGGGAGAGGACTGGGCACACGTCCACAACCTCACCGTCGACGGGGACCTGCTGCTGATCGGCACCCACGAGGGACTCTGGTCGCAACTGCCCGGCGCGCCTGCCCAGCAGGTCAGCGAGCAACGGTTCGACGTCATGGGATTCGCGCAAGCCGGCACCGCGATGTACTCCTCCGGGCATCCCGGCCAGGGGCAGGATGCCCCAGCCGACCTGGGCCTGCGGACCTCCGAGGACGCCGGCCGGACCTGGACATCAACGTCCCTGCTGGGGGAGGTCGACTTCCACCGGCTGCGCGCGCAGGACACCATCGTCCAGGGGCTCTCCGCGCACGACGGCAAGTTCCTGCGATCCACTGACGCCGGGAGGACCTGGAGCGACCTCGGCAGCCCCGGTCTGTTCGACTTCGCACTGAACCCGAGCGACCCGGAGATGGTGCTCGGAACCCAGCAGTCCGGGCCCGTGCGCAGCACCGACGGAGGCAAGACCTTCCAACCGATCCCCGACGCACCCCTGCTGGCGTTCCTGGCCTGGACCGGGAGCACCGTCTACGCCATCGCCACCGACAACACGGTGCACGTCTCCAACGACGCAGGCGCGACCTGGGAGCAGCTCGGGCAACTGCAGGGCCAGCCGCAGGCACTTGGTGCGGACGGCGACCGCGTCGTCGCCCTGGCCGGGTCGACCATCTGGGACTCGACCAACGGGGGCCGGACCTTCACCCCCCGGATCACCGGCCTTGACGACCACTGACGAGCTCCTCGCGGAGTCGCTTCAGGTGGCCGGATTCGCCGGTGGCAGGGTGAGGCGCAGCGTGGCCCCTCGTCCGGGGCCATCGCTGTGGGCCGTGAGGGTGCCGCCGTGGTCGGTGACGATCGCCCGGGCGATCGTCAGGCCGAGCCCGGAACCGGTGCCACGATCCCCGCGGCGCGCGGGGTCCACCCGGTGGAACCTGACGAACACCGACTCCAGCTGATCGGGTGGGATGCCCTCGCCGGAGTCGACGACGTCGACGATCACCCCGCCGCCGCGAGCGGGCGCACAATCGATCCTGACCCGCCCTCCGGCAGGTGTGTGGCGCAAGGCGTTGTCCAGCAGGTTCCCGAGCACCTGCTGCATCCGGTCCGGATCGACCACGACGCGGCCGCAGCGGCCCTTGGAGACCCACCCGAGTTCCACCCCAGCGGCCTGGTAACGCGCCTCCGCGGACTTCACGGCGGTGGCGAGGACATCGTCCACCTCAACTGTTCGCAGCTGCAGTCCCAGGGCGTGCTCCTGGGCATCGGCAGCATCGCGGATGTCCTTGGCCAGCCGCCCCAGGCGGGCAACCTGGGCACGCATCAGGTCGAAGGACTCGTCGGTGGGCGCGACCACGCCGTCCTGCAGACCGTCGATGTGCGCGGCCAACGTGGCCAGGGGTGTGCGGATCTCATGGGCGAGGTCGGCCAAGAGTCGGCCGCGGGCAGTGTCCGTACGGTCGAGCTGGTCGGTCATGTCCTGGAACGATCCGGCCAGCGTGGAGATCTCCCGGCTGAACGTGGACAGGGGCACTGTGACGTCGTAGTTGCCGGCAGCGACCTGCTCGGCGGCCTCGGAAAGGTCGGCGATCGGGCGCGCGACCCGCCTGCTGAGGACCCAGGAGAGCAGCGCCGCGGTCGACACCGCCACGATGGCCGACAGGGTCAGCGCGATCGACATCGACGAGGTGAAGGCCTGCTGCGCGTGCGCCTCGACCTCCGGGGTGTCCTCCCCGGTGCGTTGCAGATGCTGGGCGAACAACCCCGGTGCGATCAGCGCAAGGGCTACGGCCAACGTGATGCC
>JAQBEX010000176.1:0-9550 GCA_032123675.1 Actinomycetes bacterium | reverse complement strand
GGACTGCCAAGGGGGGCATCGTCGTGGCCGTCCAGCGCGAGCTGGGTGTGCCCGTCAAGCTCGTTGGCCTGGGCGAGGGCCCGGACGACCTCGCCCCGTTCGTCGGCGAGGACTTCGTCAACGCCCTTCTCGACGGCTAGCGCACTCGCGGCTGTGCCCCTGCGTGCCCGACCGGGGGTCGCCACCCCTGCGTCGTGCGGGTGCTCCGACCCGGCAGGTCAGCGCTGCAGCATCTCGACTGCAGCCAGGTAGTCATCGTCGATCGGCAGTTCGCGCAGATGCCTGTGCGTGAGGTGCCGCGCGGCACGGAACTCCGGCAGGGGAGCCATCGCGGCCAACATGACCCAGATCGCCATCCGGGTGCCCAGGCGACGGAACCTGAGGTCGCGGACCGCAGCCGGGGCTTCAAGGATGGCCTCGAGCGCAGCGCGGTCGGCTGCCAGTGCGGCGGCGTGCTCGTCGCCAAGGCGCTCGGCCAGTGCGTCGAAGAACCCCGCATGCACACCGAGCCGTGCGCAGTCGCGCAGCACCTGTGCACGCAGGACGTTGTGGCTGCCCTCCCAGTTCTCGTACACGACGTTGTCGCGCAGCAGCCGAGGCAGCACGCTGAACGTCTCGATGGCGCCGTTGCCGCCCAGCACCTCGATGCCACGGTTGACCGTTTCATGGGCCAGGACCGAGGTCTGAAGCTTGTTGAGGTTCACGGCCACGCGGAAGAAGGCGGCGTCCGCGTCCCCGACGGTTCCGTCATCGACCTGTTCCTGGAGCCGGGCGAGCTCCAGCGTCGAGGCCAGGCACGCGATCGCGTCTGCGCGCATCAGGGCCAGGGTCTCGGCAACGAGCGGGAAGTCGCCGATCCGCTGGCCGAAGGCCGTGCGGTGCTGGGCGTAGGTCGAGGCCACCACCCAGGCGCGGCGTGCGTGCGCGGCACACCCCGCCGCGTTGAAGAGCCGGGACGTCGTGATGACCAGCTCCATCACGTTGCGGAACCCGTCGGCGACTGGGCCGAGGGCCGTGGCTTCGGCGGCGTCGAAGTCGATCTCCCCGCTGGCCATCGAACGGGTCCCGAGCTTGTTCTTGAGCCGCCGGACCCGGAAGCTGTTCGGCGCGCCATCCCGACGCAGGCGGGGGATGAGGAACAGGCCCAGGCCCTTCGTCCCGGTCCGTGGCTCGTCCACGCGCGCCGTGAGCAGGAACACGTCAGCATCGGTGTTGGAGCAGAACCACTTCTCACCACTGATCAGCCACGGGCTGCCCGGCCCGCCCGGCCCGCCCTCGCTGGTGCGCTCGCCCACGGGCTCAGCCCGCACAGCGTTGGCGCCCACGTCCGAGCCGCCCTGCACCTCGGTGAGGAACTGCGAGGCGGTCATGGTGGAGTCGAAGTCCGGGTCGAGCAGCCCGGGCAGGAACTCCGCCTGCTGAGCAGCCGTACCGATGTGCTGCAGGCAGCGGATCGCTCCCGCGCAACAGGCCAGGGGGCAGTTGTGACCCGCCTCGCCGGCCTGTGCGGTCAGGTAGAACAGCGACAGGATGAACCGGTGCGGAGCCGGGGCGATCGGCCGGCGCGGTGAGCTGCCCCCAGCCCTGCCGTCGACGCCCACCTCGCCGAAGGCGGTCATCACCCCGGTGCCGTACACGGCCCGCCCTGCGTCCCGGTGACTCGGGTGATGGGCGACTCGAGCCGTGTAGCGCCCGATGCCATCCCAGTCGTCGAGGATCGGGTGGTTGCCGGGCAGGTCGTTGACCCGGGCGGCCGTGTCCAGGGGTCCGGCAACGGCGCGACCCGCGGCGTGCAGCGCGGGGACGCGCTGGCCGAGCCCGTGGTGGTCGACGAGGGCAGCGAGGTCCCGGTCATCGGCGAACAGGTCGGTCGGCTGGGCGTCCAGCCAGGCCTCGAGGGCACGGCGACCCGTGATGGCCGCGCTGATGGGGGTCGCGGACCCGCTCGGCGTGCTCATGACAGCAGCGTAGACCGCACCCACTACGGGATCAGGACGCTGGCCACGCAACAAAGTCGTAACGAACGCGGCGTGCGTGTCATCCCCCGGCAACATGTGCGGGCGTTTCCTGCAACACCGAACCGTCAGTGTTCCGACCACGGGCCCCTGGATCCAGGGGCTGTCCGACGAAAGGAGCGAGGAGATGGCCGAAACGGCCCTCAACACCGGGGACACCGCATGGGTCCTCACGAGCGCGGCCTTCGTCCTGCTGATGCTGCCGGGCCTGGCCCTGTTCTACGGCGGCATGACACGCAGCAAGGGCGTGCTCAACATGTTCATGATGGTCTTCGGGGCGCTGGTCCTCGTGGGGGTCCTCTGGGTCCTCTATGGCTACTCGATGACGTTCGCGCCTGACGGCGGTCCGTTCTTCTCCAGCCCGTTCGCGCTGTTCGGTCTCGAGGGCCTGATGGTCGACAACCCGGAGGCAGCACTGCCGGAGATGGCCTTCGTGGGCTTCCAGGCCATGTTCGCCGCGATCACTGTTGCGCTCATCGCCGGGGCAGTGGCCGACCGCACCAAGTTCGCCGCCTGGATGGTCTTCGGCGGGATCTGGGCCACTTTGGTCTACTTCCCCGTCGCCCACTGGGTGTGGAGCGCCGATGGCTGGATCTTCAACGGCGAGGGCCCGCTCAACGGCGTTCCTGCGATCGACTTCGCCGGCGGTACCGCTGTGCACATCAACGCCGGCGCTGCGGCCCTGGCCCTGGTGCTCGTGCTCGGCAAGCGCCTCGGCTGGCCCAAGACGCAGATGCGGCCGCACAACCTGCCGCTGGTCATGCTGGGTGCGGGCCTGCTGTGGTTCGGCTGGTTCGGCTTCAACGCCGGCTCGGCCCTGGCCGCGGACAACACGGCCTCGGTGGTCTTCGTGAACACCTTCGCCGCGACGTGTGCAGCCACCATCGGCTGGCTGATCACGGAGAAGATCCGCGATGGGCACGCGACCAGCCTCGGTGCCGCATCCGGCATGGTCGCCGGCCTGGTGGCCATCACTCCGGCCGGCTCCGCGGTGAGCCCCTTGGGCGCCCTGGCCCTGGGCCTGATCGCTGGCATCCTGTGTGCCCTCGCAGTCGGCCTGAAGTTCAGGTTCGGCTACGACGACTCGCTCGATGTGGTCGGCGTGCACCTGGTCGGCGGACTCGTCGGCACGATCCTCATCGGCTTCCTGGCCACCGAGGCCGCGCCTGCTGGTGTCAACGGCCTGTTCTACGGGGGTGGCGCGAGCCAGCTCTGGACGCAGACCGTGGCTGCCCTGGTCGTCATGGCGTTCTCCTTCGTGGTGGCGCTGCTGATCGCGCTGGCCATCCGGTCGACCATGGGCTTCCGGATCGACGAGGATGATGAGGTTGCTGGCATCGACCAGACGACCCACGCCGAGGTCGCCTACGAGTTGGGCAACTCGGGTGGCGGTGGCGGCAAGTTCGCCGGAGTGGGCAGCAGCTCGGTCCGTTCCCAAGAGGAGGTCAAGGCATGAAACTGGTCACCGCGATTCTCAAGCCGTTCAAGCTCGAGGACGTCAAGAGTGCACTGGAGGCCTATGGCATCCAGGGGCTGACGGTCTCGGAGGCGAGCGGGTACGGCCGCCAGCGTGGTCACACCGAGGTGTACCGCGGCGCGGAGTACACGGTGGACATGGTTCCCAAGGTGCGCGTGGAGGTACTCGTCGAGGATGACGACGCCTCGGCCGTGGTGGACGTGATCACCAAGAGCGCCCAGACCGGGCGGATCGGCGACGGGAAGGTGTGGACCATCCCGATCGAGGACGTGGTCCGCGTCCGTACCGGCGAGCACGGTCCCGACGCCCTGTAGGGCGTCACCCGGACGGATGATCCGCCACCCGGCCCTGGGTGGCGGATCATCCCATTTCCCGGAACCCTCGACCAGAGAGGACGTCATGACCGCCTCGACTTCATCGCTGAGCCCCAGTAATCGGTTCCTAGCTGCCCGCGCCGCCCTGATCGCGGGCCCGGTCCGACCGGCTCCGCGGGCCCGCCTCGACCTCTCCGAGCTGACCGACGAGTGGCTCCGGGAGCTGTTCGAGCAGGCTGGTGCGGCTCATGTCGGTGCCACCCTGGTGGCGGTCGGCGGATACGGCCGACGTGAGATGAGCCCCGGCAGCGACCTGGACCTGGTCCTGTTGCATCCGGGTGGCTCGGTCGCCGGGGTCGCTGATCGGCTCTGGTACCCGATCTGGGACTCGGGGCTTCGCCTGGATCATTCCGTGCGGACGGTCGCCGAGGCCCGCCGCGTGGCGGCCAGTGACATCCGAGCCGTGCTCGGGCTTCTCGACGCTCGCACGATCGCAGGTGACGAGGACCTGACCAATGCGGTGCGCGCCTCGGTCCTGGCCGACTGGCGCGCGTTGGCGGCCAAGCGGCTGCCGGACCTGCAGGCCTCGGTGCTCGAACGGCGCTCGAACAGAGGCGAACTCGCCCATCTGCTCGAGCCGGACCTCAAGGAGTCCTACGGGGGCCTGCGCGACCTGACCGTCCTGCGCGCCATCGCGGCCTCATGGGTCACCGACGCCCCGCACGCGGAGCTGGCAGGTGCCAAGGCACGGCTGCTCGAGGTCCGCGACGCGTTGCACCGGGTGGCCAGTCGGCCCACGGATCGGCTGGCCCATCAGGAGCAGGCCCCGGTGGCCGAGGCCCTCGAACTGGCCGACGCAGACGTTCTGCTCCGCGATGTCTCCGCGTCCGGACGATCGATCGGCGTTGCCTCGGACGCGACGTGGGACGCCGTGGACCGAATCGTGCGCTCCCGGCCGAAGTTCGGGTTCAAGCGACTCAAGTCCAGCGGCAACGAGCGCACCCCGCTGGCTGATGGCGTCGTCCTGCAGGCCGGTGAGGCAGTCCTGGCCGCAGATGCCCGGCCGGACCGCGACCCAACACTGCTGCTGCGGGCCGCCGCGGCGGCAGCCCAGTCCGGCACGCGCCTGAGCAGGCATGCCATGGCCCGTCTGGCCGCTGAGTCGGCACCCATGCCGGTGCCCTGGCCCGCTCCTGCCCGTGATGCGCTCATCTCGCTGCTGGGCGCCGGTCGCGGTGCCGTCCCGGTCTGGGAGGCCCTGGACCAGGCAGGGGTGATCACCGCGCTCATCCCGCACTGGGAGGTGGTGCGCTCAGCACCTCAGCACAACCCGGTCCATCGGTTCACCGTCGACCGGCATCTGCTCGAGACGGCCGTTGAGGCCTGCACCTTCACCCGGGGCGTCCAGCGCCCGGACCTGCTGCTCGTCGGCGCCCTGCTGCACGACATCGGCAAGGGTCGGCCCTTCCAGGACCACACCGATGTCGGGGTGCTGCTCATCGATGAGATCGGCGCGCACCTGGGGTTCGGCTCCGAGGATGTCCGGACTCTTGTCGAGATGTGCCGCTACCACCTGCTGCTGCCCGACACCGCCACTCGTCGGGACCTGGATGATCCGCAGACCGTCGAGACCGTCGTGAAGGCGGTGGGCACGACCCAGATGCTGGACCTGCTCGCGGCGCTGACGGAGGCCGACGCCCTGGCGACCGGGCCACTGGCCTGGACCTCGTGGAAGCAGTCACTCGTCGCCGAGCTGGTGGACCGGGCGCGGGGCCACCTGGCAGGCGAAGCGCGTCCGGTCGAGCCCCGGCTGTCCGAGGACCAGATGGCGATGGCCACCGGTGAGGGTGTTCGGGTCCTGCTGCAGGAGCGCGACTCCGGCTACGACGTGACCGTGTCCACCCCGGACTCGCTGGGGCTGCTCGGGATCGTGGCCGGAGTCCTGTCGATGCACCGACTGGAGGTGCGATCGGCGGTCACCGGCGAGGTGGACGAGCGTGCCGTTCAGGTGTGGAACGTGAACCCGCTCTTCGGTGATCCTCCGGCCGCAGAACGGCTGCGCGAGGACATCCGGCGGGCCATCGCGGGCCAGCTCGACGTCTCCGGGCGGCTCGCCCGGCGCGATGAGGCTGCCCGGCTCGCCAACCCACCGGCCACGGCACCAGCACGTGTCGACGTGGTGCACGGCGCTTCGAGCCGGGCGACAGTGCTGGAGGTGCGTGCCCACGATGTACCGGGCCTGTTGCACCGGGTGGGCACGGCGATCGCAGTGACCGGGACCCACATCTCGGCTGCGCGGGTCTCCACGCTGGGGTCCGAGGCGGTTGACGTGTTCTATCTCGTCGACCGGCACAGACAACCACTCGAACCGGGGTTGGCCGGAGCGGTGGCCGAGGCAGTGGCCGAGGCGCTGGTCGAGCCTGAGGGCTAGGGCAGGCAGCGGGCGAACCTCGGCGGGTCGGCCGCTGGTATGTCAGGATTCTGCCTCGTGGATGCAGCCGAGGTTGATCAGGTGGTCGCGGGGCTCAGCCAGCGCGGCTTCATCGCCAATGTGCACCGGCCCGGGTTGAACCGGGTGTGCGTGCGCATCGTGCTGCCTGGGGGTGCAGAGGCGCTCTGGGACACCGACGGAGCAGCAGGGCTCGAGGCGCAGGTGATGGCCGACGGCATGCTCGTGGGGTTCGTGCCCACCATCCCTGGGTCCTCGGCGTTCACCGTGGACGAGACCGTCGCTGCAATCGCCGCGGCGCGCTACGTCGGCGGTTTCTGAAGGTGCCGTCGCGCACACGGCTGCCATACTGACGCTCGTGCCTGATCAGGACGGTCCCCGCGCCGACGCCCCCGACCCAGCCGACGCCTCGGCCACCGGTGACTCCACGGTCACCTCCGACCCCACGGTCACCTCCGACCCCCCCCAGGTGGTCGACACCGGCGACCTCACGTCGTCCCTGGACAAGCGCAAGACCATCATCGGGGCGATCATCACGCTGCTGACGCTGGCGTTCGTCTTCCTGGGGATCATCCCGAAGTTCGGCAGCTACGAGGATGCCTGGGCCGAGATCCAGTCGATGAGCACCGCCGCGCTCGTGGCGCTCGGCGTGGCGGCCCTGGTGACGATCGTGCTCTACGTGCTGCCGTACCAGGCCGCGATCCCCGGGCTCAAGTACAAGCCCGCCTTCGTCGTCCGGCAGACCTCGTTCATGATCAGTAACACGATCCCGGCTGGTGGTGCGTTCGGCCTCGCGGTGCAGTTCGCCATGCTCTCGTCGTACGCGGTCACCCTGGCCGTGGCCACGGCGGGCATCGCGGTCACCAGCCTGTGGAGCATGCTGATGACCCTCACCCTGCCCGTGTTCGGCGTCCTGGCGGCGCTGACCACCGGAGAGGTGGAACAGCAGTGGATCCTGGCTGCGCTGGTCGGGATCGCCGTGACGATCATCACGGTGGTCGCGTTGGTCATGATCCTGCGCAGCGAGGACTCGGCGCGCCGGGTGGGCGTGTTCGGCAACCGGCTGATCGCCCCGCTCAACCGTCGCCGGGCCGATCCCTGGGACGCCGTCACGATGGTCATGGACCTGCGCAACAGCACGGCCAGCGTGGTCAACGAGCGGTGGCGCTGGGTCACGGTCTCGAACTACCTGGTCGTGCTGGCCCAGTTCTCGATCCTGTGGTTCGCGATCCAGGGCGTGGTCGGCGACGCGGACTACGGCCTGACGTTGGCGGGGGCCTTCGCGGCATTCGCCATCTCCCGAATGGCCAGCATGATCCCGATCACCCCCGGAGGGCTCGGGACGGTGGACGCCGCGCTGATCGCCCTGCTTGTCACGTTCGGCCTTCCTGAGTCGGTGGCAGTGGCCTCGACCCTGGTCTGGCGGGCGGCCTCGTACTTCCCGCAGGTGTTCCTCGGGGTGGCAACCTTCCTCTACTGGCGGGTTCAGAGCGCGCGGGCCAGCACCGTGGCCTCTTCTGGGGATGCGCAGCCGGCCTGAGCCCGGACACGGAGCAGAACCCCGCCACAGGTCGTCCTTCGCCCCCCGATCCACGCCCGCCGTGGCCGGCGCGAGTCCCAGTCCCCCCCAACCCCGGTAGAATCCCCGGTGTGTTCGCTTCCCTCTCCGACCGGCTGTCCGCGACCTTCAAGGGCCTGCGTGGCAAGGGCCGGCTGTCCGAGTCCGACATCAACGACACGATCCGCGAGATCCGGATCGCCCTGCTCGAGGCCGACGTGGCGCTGCCCGCGGTCCGGGTGTTCACCGACCGTGTGCGTGCACGTGCGGTGGGTGCCGAGGTCTCGGGGGCGCTGAACCCGGCGCAGCAGGTCGTCAAGATCGTCCACGAGGAACTGATCGAGCTGCTCGGCGGGCAGACCCGCCGGCTGGAGTTCGCCAAGACCCCACCGACCGTGATCCTGCTGGCTGGCCTTCAGGGCTCGGGCAAGACCACCCTGGCGGGCAAGCTCGCGGTGTACCTCAAGGAGCAGGGCCACACCCCCATGCTCGTGGCCGCTGACCTGCAGCGCCCGAACGCCGTTGACCAGCTGTCCGTGGTCGCCGAGCGAGCCGGAGCCCCGGTCTTCGCGCCGGCCCCGGGCAACACCGGCGCCAACCCCGAGACCACCTGGGGAGACCCGGTCGAGGTGGCTCGGGAGGGCGTCGACATCGCCCGGATGACCCAGCACGACGTGGTCATCGTCGACACCGCCGGCCGGTTGGCCATCGACACCGCGCTGATGGACCAGCTGCGCCGGGTCCGGGACGCGGTCACACCCGACGAGACCCTGCTGGTCGTCGACGCCATGATCGGCCAGGACGCCGTGGCCACCGCCGAGGCCTTCCACGCGGGCGTCGGCTTCGACGGTGTTGTGCTGACCAAGCTCGACGGCGACGCCCGCGGTGGTGCGGCGCTCTCGGTGGTCACGGTCACCGGCGTGCCGATCATGTTCGGCTCCACCGGCGAGAAGCTGACCGACTTCGAGCTGTTCCACCCGGATCGGATGGCCTCGCGCATCCTCGACATGGGTGACGTGCTGACCCTCATCGAGCAGGCGGAGAAGGCCTTCGACTCCAAAGAGGCCGAGAAGATGGCCGGCAAGGTGCTGGCCGGCGAGGACTTCACCCTCGACGACTTCCTGTCCCAGATGCAGGCCCTGCGCAAGATGGGCAGCCTGGGCAAGCTGCTCGGGATGCTCCCGGGTATGGGGGAGATCCGCGACCAGATCGACAACCTGGACGAGAAGGAGATCGACCGCGTCGAGGCCATCATCCAGTCGATGACCCCGGCCGAGCGTGCCGACGTCAAGCTGCTCAATGCCTCGCGCCGGACCCGGATCGCGCGCGGCTCGGGAGTGCAGGTCAGCGAGGTCAACGGACTGGTCGAGCGCTTCACCGAGGCCCAGAAGATGATGCGCCAGATGAGCTCGGGCAAGGGGATGCCCGGCATGCCGGGGATGCCGGGCATGGGGGGGTCGAAGAAGGCCAAGGGCCGCGCCCAGGCGCCGGTGCGTGGCGGCAAGAAGAGCCGCAGCGGCAACCCCGCCAAGCGTGCCCAGGAGGAGGAGGCGGCCGCTGCTGCTGCCGCTGCCAACCCGGCCGGCCTACCCGCCGGGTTGGCGGGCCTGGACCCCGCAGCGTTCGACCCGAGCATGCTGGACCCCGAGGCGCTGAAGAAGGCCGGGGATCTACCCCCGGCCTTCAAAGACCTCCTGAAGTAGCCCCAACCCCCCGCAACCCCCGCAACCCCCCACC
>JAQBEX010000175.1:0-13927 GCA_032123675.1 Actinomycetes bacterium | reverse complement strand
CGGCGTGCGGGCATGACGAAGGCCCCGGTCCCGCACTGGGATCCGGGGCCGGTCGAACCGTGGCTCAGGTGCGCGCGACCTTGCCGGCCTTGAGGCACGAGGCACACACGTTGATCCGCTTCGGCGTGCCACGCACCACGGTGCGCACCTTCTGGATGTTCGGGTTCCAGCGCCGCGGGGTCCGCCGGTGGGAGTGCGAGATGCTGTTGCCGAAACCGGGGCCCTTGCCACAGACGTCGCAGTTGGCAGCCATAGTCGTACTCCAGATCAGATTGGGGCAGGCCAGATGGCCCGAACGATATGACCTCAAGGGTATCCGAACCGGGGAGCAGCGCCCAAATCGCCGCCGCCACGCTCTGGTCCGGCTGCTTCGGGGTGCCGGCGACTAGCCTTGAGCGCGACCGGAAGGAAGGCCATGCGCACGCTTCTGAATGCCGAGTCGCTCACCCAGTGGGCGGCGGTCGCCCTGGATGGGATGAGGACCCATCGCAGGGCCATCGACGCGCTCAATGTGTTCCCCGTGCCCGACGGAGACACCGGTACGAACATGTACCTGACCCTGGAGGCCGGCGTCGAGGCGATGCTTGAGATGGCCGACGACGCTCCCGACCCCGGCAGCTCGCGGCTGGCGGCGCTGGCACGGGGGATGCTGCTGGGTGCCCGCGGCAACTCCGGGGTGATCATGTCCGAGCTGATCCGGGGGATCGCCGCGACCCGCGCCGCTGACCTGGACCGCCCGATGGACGGAACATGGCTGGCCGATGCGCTGACCAGGGCCTCGTCGGCGGCCTTCGGCGCCGTGTCCGATCCCAAGGAGGGCACGGTGCTCACGGTCGCCCGGGCAGCGGCGACCGCAGCGACGGACACTGCCGGGGAGACCGACGGAGACCTGCACGCCGTGACGCAGGCTGCCGCGCTGGCGGCGCGCACCGCTCTGGCCCAGACCACCAACCAGCTCGAGGCCCTTCGGCGGGCCGGCGTGGTCGATGCCGGCGGGCGCGGCTACGTCGTGCTCAGTGATGCGCTGCTGGAGATCGTCACGGGAGTGCACCGCGAGCTGCCGGAGTTCGCCCGGCTCGCGCCCGAGCCGGACTCGCTGGCCGATCCCGAGCACATGCTGCACGGCTACGGTGGCCCGGCCTACGAGGTGATGTACCTGCTGGAGGCGCCCGATGAGTCCCTCCCGGGGTTCAAGGACCGGCTTGCCGGGCTGGGTGACTCGCTGGTGGTCGTCGGCGGTGACGGACTGTGGAACATCCACGTCCACGTCGATGATGCCGGTGCGGCCATCGAGGCGGCGCTGGCGATCGGGGTGCCCTACCGGATCCGGGTGACGTACCTGGCCGCCGTTGTTGACGCGGGCGACCAGGCCGACGTCCGGGGCGTGGTTGTGGTCGCCCACGGGTCCGGTGTCGCGGACCTGCTCGAGGCCAGCGGCGTGACGGTCGTCCGGGCTCCGGAGCTGGGCCGACCGTCCACTGCGGAGATGCTGGCCGGGATCGAGGCCACGGGTGCCCACGAGGTGGTGCTCCTGCCCGGCGACAAGGACTCGAAGCCTGTGGCCGAGGCAGCGGGCCTCGCCGCCCGCGACAGCGGCCACCGGGTCGCGGTCATCCCGACCCGGTCGATCGTCCAGTCCCTGGCCGCGGTCGCGGTGCACGATCCTGCCGAGGCCTTCGATGATGACGTCGTGAGCATGACCCGTGCCTCGTCGGCCACGCAGTACGGCGGACTCACGACCGCGAGCCGTGAGGCGATGACCAGCGCGGGCATGTGCCACGTCGGCGACGAGCTCGGCGTCATCGCCGGGGACATCCTGGAGATCGGCTCGCAGGTGCAGCAGGTCGCCCGAGCTGTCCTGACCCGCATGCTCGCCCGAGGAGGCGCCGAGCTGGTCACGGTCGTCCTCGGCGCCGATGCCCCCGAGGACCTGCTCGATGGCATCGAGCGCTGGGTGGAGCGCAACCACCCGGGCGTCGAGGTCGTCGGGTATGAGGGCGGCCAGCCCAGGTGGCACGCGATCATCGGCGTGGAGTAGTTGGTGACCTCGCTGGTTGATGTGGTCGGTGGCAAGTCGGCCAAGGCCCTCGGCACGCTCGGCATCACCACCGTCGAGGAGCTCCTGGCGCACTACCCCCGGCGGTATGCCGAACGTGGGGAGCTCACCGACCTCGGCTCGCTGAAGGTCGGCGAGCAGGTGACGGTGCTGGCCCGGGTGGCATCAGCACGATCACGCCCGCTGGGGCACAAGCCGGGCCAGCGGCGCAGTCGCAGCATCACCGAGGTCGTCGTCACTGATGGCACGGGCGAGCTGACCCTGACGTTCTTCAACCAGAGCTGGATCGAGAAGAAGTTCCGTGCTGGACGTCTCGGGCTGTTCGCCGGGACTGTTGGGCTCTTCAACGGTCGTCGGCAGCTGCTGCACCCGGAGAACGAGTTCGTCGACGAGGAAGCCGCCGATGAGGCAGCATCGGAGTACGCCGGGCGGCTGATCGCGGTGTACCCGGCGACCGAGAAGTTGAACAGCTGGACGATCGCCAGGATGGTCCAGCTGGCACTGCCCGTTGCGCAGACCTGGCCGGATCCACTGGATGGACAGCTTCGCGACCGGGCCGGCGTGATCGAGCTCGCGACGGCCCTGCAGTGGATCCATCGCCCCATCGACCGGGGGCAGGTGCGCCGGGCGATCGAGAGGCTGCGCTGGGATGAGGCCTTCGGCGTGCAGGTCGTCCTCGCCCAGCGCCGGGCTGCGATCACTGCGGCGCCGGCCAACCGACGGCCGGGTCGCGCCGGTGGTCTGCTCGATGCGTTCGACGCATCCCTGCCCTTCACGCTGACTGCTGGGCAGAAGGAGGTGGCCGCGGTCCTTGCCGAGGAGCTCGCCGGGACCCACCCGATGCACCGGCTGCTTCAGGGTGAGGTGGGATCCGGCAAGACCGTCGTGGCACTTCGAGCCATGCTCCAGGCAGTGGACTCCGGCGGTCAGGCGGCACTTCTGGCGCCCACCGAGGTCCTGGCCGCCCAGCACGCGCGCAGCATCGCGACCCTGCTCGGGCCGCTGGCCCTGGGGGGGATGCTCGGCGGGCAGGCGAACGCCACCCGGGTGGCCCTCGTGACCGGGTCCCAGGGAACTGCAGCCCGGCGCGCGGCGCTGCTCGACGCCGCCAGTGGGGCGGCGGGGATCGTCGTGGGGACGCACGCGCTGCTCGAGGAGCGGGTGCAGTTCGCCGACCTGGGCCTGGTCGTGGTCGATGAGCAGCACAGGTTCGGGGTGGAGCAGCGCGCCGCCCTGGTGGCCAAGTCCGGGGAGTCGGTGCGGCCGCACACGCTCGTGATGACCGCGACGCCCATCCCTCGGACGGTCGCGATGACGGTGTTCGGGGACCTCGAGGTCTGCACCCTGCGTGAGCTCCCCGCGGGGCGCAGCCCGCTGTCGACGCATGTCGTGCCCTCGCTGGAGCGCCCCGACTACCTGGCCCGGGCCTGGCAGCGGGCCCGCGAGGAGGTGGCGGCCGGTCGGCAGGTGTATGTCGTGTGCCCGCGGATCGACTCCAGCGCGGCAGACCCGGGCGCGGCCGACCCCGACACCGAGCGGGCTGAGGCGGAGGGTCCACGCACGCCCGCAGGTGGTCCGACGGCAGGGGCTGCGGTCGAGTCGGTGCTGCCCGAGCTGGCGGCGGGTCCACTGGCTGGGCTCCGCCTGGCCGCCCTCACCGGTCGGATGACAGGTCCGGACAAGGATGACGTGATGGCCCGGTTCGCTGATCCGGCACGCCAGGACGGCATCGACGTCCTGGTGGCGACGACCGTGATCGAGGTCGGGGTCGACATCCCGAACGCGACGCTGATGGTCGTGCTCGACGCCGACCGGTTCGGCGTCTCCCAGCTGCACCAGTTGCGCGGGCGGGTGGGCCGGGGCAGCCACGCGGGCCTGTGCCTGCTGGTGACCACGGCCCCTGAGGGCTCTCCGGCGCGCGATCGGTTGGCGGCGGTGGCGGCCACCAGCGATGGGTTCGAGCTGTCGCGCTACGACCTCGCCGCCCGTCGGGAGGGCGATGTGCTGGGTGCAGCCCAGTCCGGGGCCCGCCGGTCGTTGCGACTGCTGTCCGTCCTGGACCACGAGGAGGTCATCCTCCGGGCGCGCGATGAGGCGATCCTCCTCGTGGACGGCGACCCGGACCTGACCGGGCACCCGGTCCTGGCCGAGACGCTGGCCCGTGACTTCGATCCCGAGCACGCTGACTACCTGGAGAAGACGTGACGCGGATCATCGCCGGGTCGGCCCGGGGAAGGCGGCTCGCCGTCCCCGCGGGGGGAGCTCGCCCGACCAGCGATCGCGTGCGCGAGTCGCTGTTCGCGTCCCTGGACCACCTGCTCGGTGGCTTGAGCGGAGTCCGCGTGCTCGACCTCTTCGCCGGATCGGGGGCACTCGGCCTCGAGGCGGCCAGCCGGGGGGCCAAGTCCGTGGTCCTGGTGGAGCGTGACCGTCCCAGTGCCGAGGTCGCCCGCTCCAACGCTGCGACCGTCGGTGTGTCGGGGGTGCGGGTTGTGCCTGCGCCTGTTGCCGCGCACCTGGCCGGCCCAGCGCAGCCCTACGATCTCGTGTTGGCCGACCCGCCCTACGCCATGGCCGCTGAGGAGGTCGAGGCGACGCTGTCCGCCCTTCTGGCCGGCTGGCTGGCCCCCGAAGCCGTGGTCGTCGTCGAGCGGCCCACCCGGGGCGGGGAGTTCGCCTGGCCGCCGGGGCTCGCGGAACTGCGGCGCAAGGCATATGGGGCCACCACCCTTTGGTACGGTCAGGCAGCGTCCGATGGAGAGGACCCATGATGCGCAGAGCGGTTTGCCCGGGATCATTCGATCCGGTCACCAACGGACACATCGATGTGTTCATGCGTGCGTCGGTACTCTTCGACGAGCTCACCGTCGGCGTGCTGGTGAACAAGCGCAAGACCTCGCTGTTCACCGTCGAGGAGCGGATCGAGCTGCTGGGGGAGGAGCTGGCCGCGGTGCCCAACATCCGGATCGACAGCTTCCACGGGCTGCTGGTGGACTACTGCCGCGACAACGGGATCATCGCCATCGTCAAGGGGCTGCGGGCCATCACGGACTTCGACTACGAGCTGCAGATGGCCCAGATGAACCACGGGTTGGCCGGGATCGAGACCCTGTTCATCTCCACGAATCCGCTGTACTCGTACCTGTCCTCATCGCTGGTCAAGGAGGTCGCGACGTATGGTGGTGACGTCAGCGGACTGATCCCAGCAGGCGTGCACGAAGCCCTCCAGGCCAAGCTGCCCCACCCGTGATCCGAGGAGTGTGATGAGCCAGGACCCGATCGCGTCCGCGGATCCCCGGACCGCCGACGTGTACACGGTTCTCGATGAGTTGTCAGACATCGTTGAGGCCGCCCGGGCGATGCCCATGTCGGACCGATGTGTGGTCAACCGCAACGAGGTCCTCGACCTGCTCGACGCGATCCGGGCGATGCTGCCCACGTCGGTCCAGGAGGCCGAGGAGCTCCTGGCTGACCGTGTGGGGGTGGTCGAGGAGGGTTTCCGGGAGGCGGAGCGGATGGTCGCGGAGGCCAATCGTGAAGTGGAGCGGATGCTCACCGACGGCAACCAGGAGGCGCACGCGATCATGGAGGCGGCCCGGGCCCAACAGGCCCAGATGGTGGCTGCTCACGACGTGACCCAGGCGGCACTGGCTGAGGCTGAGGCCATCCGCGGACAAGCGGCGGCTGAAGCTGACGGGATGCGCCAGGAGATCGATCAGTATGTCGAGGACAAGTTCGCGGCCTTCGAGGACAGCCTCACCAAGACCCTGGCCGCGGTGCAGAAGGGCCGCGACCGCATCCGGGAGCGCTACAGCTACCGGGGCTGACCCAGCCCCACAACCACTGTTGCAGCCCTGGTTGTCCGCGCGTGCATTTCCTGCCGGCGCCGCCCCTGCGTTATCGTTGGTGGTGGTCCTCACCCAGAGGGCCATTTCGTTTGATGCCATCGGGAAGGTCCATGTCCACCCTCGATCCGCGCGATCCCCTGGTCTTCGATATCCGGGACCTGGGACGTCGTGCAGGGTCAATGATGGAACTGGACCGCACGGTTCCCGCTCCCGCCGACCTCGGTGGGGGTGTGGCCGTGGTGCAGGCAGGCTCCGACATGGGGCTGACCCTGCGCTTCGAATCGGTGGTGGAGGGCGTGCTTGTCTCGGGGACCGCCTCGGTTCGCGTGACCGGCGAGTGCGCACGGTGCCTGGACCCTGTTGAGTGGGACCAGGTCGTGCCGCTGACTGAGCTGTACCTGCACGAGCCCGGGCCCGATGACGAGGAGGAGCTGCCCGTCCTGGACGGCGACTTCCTCGACCTCGACCCGGTCGTGCGCGATGCTGTGGTGCTGGTGCTCCCGCTGGCTCCCCTGTGTCGGGCCGACTGCCCCGGGTTGTGCGTGGAGTGCGGTGCACGGTTGGCCGACGACCCCATGCACTCCCATGAACGGATCGACCCCCGGTGGGCAGGCCTCGCCGGACTGGAAACGACTGAGAAGGAAGACTGACGTGGCTGTCCCGAAGCGGAAGATGTCCCGCTCCAACACCCGCTCCCGCCGTTCGCAGTGGAAGGCCGCTCCGATGACGCTCGTGACGTGCGACCGTTGCCGAGCGCAGAAGCTGCCGCACATCGCGTGCCCGACATGCGGCACCTACGCCAAGCGGCAAGTTCTCGACGTCTGATCGCGTGGGCGTGCCCGCACGCGACGACCTGGACGTCCTCGCCGAGCGCCTCGGGGTCTCGATGGACCACGAGGCGCTCCGCCATGCCCTGACCCACCGGTCCTACTCCTACGAGAACGGTGGCGTGCCGCACAACGAGCGCCTGGAGTTCCTGGGTGATGCCGTCCTGGGGATCGTGATCACCAACAGCCTGTTCCATGCACACCCGGACGTCGCGGAGAGCGAGCTGGCCAAGTACCGCGCCGCCGTGGTCAGCGCGCGAGCCCTGGCGGAGGTGGCTCGGGAGTTCGGCGTGGGTGAGTTCCTGCTGCTGGGCCGCGGGGAGCAGACGACCGGCGGGCGGGACAAGAGCTCGATCCTGGCCGATGCCGTGGAGGCAATCATCGGCGCCGTGTACCTGGATCGGGGCCTGGAGGAGGCCGGTGCACTGATCCACCGGCTTCTCGACGAACGGATGGTTCGGGCCGCGGCGATGGGGGCCGGACTGGACTGGAAGACCTCCCTGCAGGAGCTCGGTGCCCGCAGCGGAGCTGGAGTTCCCAGTTACGAGGTGACCGCCACTGGCCCGGACCACGCCAAGCACTTCGTCGCGGTCGTGAGCGTCGGGGAGTCCGCGATCGGCGAGGGGGCCGGACCCTCGAAGAAGACCGCCGAGCAGTTGGCGGCAGCGACTGCCTACTCGGTCCTGCTGGCGGCCCATCCCGAGCACGCTCCGTCCTGATGCCGGAGCTGCCCGAGGTTGAGGTGGTCCGCCGGGGGCTTGCGGCGCATGTCAGCGACAGCCAGATCCGCCGGGTCGAGGTTCGCCATCCGCGTGCCGTGCGTCGCCAGGTGGAGGGGCCGGCCTACTTCGAGTCCGTCCTCACCGGGCGCAGTGTCGTCGGCACCGGCCGGCGCGGCAAGTTCCTCTGGTTGATCACCGATGACCCCGATCTCGTACTCGCGGCCCACCTGGGGATGAGTGGGCAGTTCCGGGTCGAGCCCAGTGTCCGGGCCAGCCCCGCCGAGGCGGGCGTCGAGGTTGACGTCCCTGCCCGGCCGCACCCGCACGGACGTGTGCACTTCGCCCTCGACGACGGGCACCTGTGGTTCCTCGACCAGCGCACCTTCGGCTGGGTGAATGCATGCCATGTGGCGCTCGATGGTCGGGGAGTCCGGGTGCCGGACCTGGTTCGTGGCATTGCGCCCGATCCCCTGGACGCCACCTTTGACATCCAGGCGGTGGCCAGGTCACTGCATACCCACCGGGTGGAGATCAAGCGACTGCTGCTCAACCAGGACATCGTGTCGGGGATCGGCAACATCTACGCCGATGAGGCCCTGTGGTCGGCCGGCGTGCACCCGCGCCGCCGGGCAGATCGGCTCAGCCGCACCGTGCTCCGGGACGTCCTGGCGGCCGCATCTGCGGTGATGTCGGCATCCCTGGCGCAGGGCGGGACCTCGTTCGACAGCCTGTACGTGAACGTCAACGGCGAGAGCGGCTACTTCAGCCGGGGCCTTGAGGCCTACGGTCGGGCGGGCCAGCCGTGCGGGCGGTGCGGGACCCCGATCGTGCGCGAGCGGTTCATGAATCGCTCCAGCCACTTCTGCCCGACGTGTCAGCGGCCGCCGCGTTCGGCACACTGGTCCCGTGGTGGAGCAGGTGACAGAGGGGCAGGTGGCTGAGTCGTCGGTCAGGTTGACCGCGGTTGTCACCGGGATGGTGCAGGGAGTGGGCTTCCGGTACTCGACCCGCGCGCTGGCGATGACGATGCAGTTGCGCGGAGTGGCCGAGAACCTCCCGAACGGAGATGTGCTGGTCATCGCCGAGGGGGCGCAGCCCGACTGCCAGAAGGTCCTGGACTGGTTGCACGGAACCGGCCCACGGATCGTGCGCCGCCCCGGGCGTGTGGACTTCGTGGACGCGCGCTGGGGCCCAGCAGAGGGTGGTTTCCGCTCATTCACCTGCCGGTGAGCCGCGTTGGCCGCCGGAGGGTCGACACGTATCGGTTCGACATATCGGCGCGCTTGACCGGAGGTCGTCGCTGGTGCCACTCTTGATGCCGTTCCACGAAGGACCTCGATCGGCGGGAGTGGCTATGGGCAAGGCGATCTACGGCTTCGTGGGTGGTCCCGATCCGCGGGTGGCCGCGGAGCTGGCAACCCTGCGGGCCCGCGTCCGGCAACTCGAGGCTGAGCTCTCGGAGTACCGGGACGCAGCGCCGGTGTCGCTGACCGAGCCCGACCTGGACCTCGCCCTGCTGGCCTCGTCGGACACTGCCCTCGTCTGAAGCGAGGCCGTTGCCGGGGGTGGGCCGCCCAATCGCGTAGGTTTCCCCCGTGCACCTCAAGAGCCTGAACGTGAAGGGCTTCAAGTCCTTCGCGTCCTCGACCACCCTGGCCTTCGAGCCGGGTGTGACGTGTGTCGTGGGTCCGAACGGCTCGGGCAAGTCCAATGTGGTCGACGCATTGGCGTGGGTGATGGGGGAGCAGGGCGCCAAGAGCCTGCGCGGGGGCAAGATGGAGGACGTCATCTTCGCGGGCACCTCCGGGCGGGCCCCGCTGGGCCGCGCCGAGGTGTCACTGACCATCGACAACTCCGATGGAGCTCTTCCGATCGACTACTCCGAGGTGACCATCTCGCGGGTGATGTTCCGCTCCGGTGGTTCGGAGTACTCCATCAACGGCACAGCCTGCCGGTTGCTGGACATCCAGGAGCTCCTGTCTGATTCCGGCATCGGCCGCGAGATGCACGTGATCGTCGGTCAGGGCCAGCTCGACCAGATCCTGCACGCCACGCCTGAGGAGCGCCGCGGCTTCATCGAGGAGGCAGCCGGGGTCCTCAAGCACCGCAAGCGCAAGGAGCGTGCCGTTCGCAAGCTCGACGCGATGCAGGCCAACCTCAACCGCGTGCAGGATCTCACCACCGAGTTGCGCCGCCAGCTGACCCCCCTGGGCAAGCAGGCCGAGGTGGCCCGGCGGGCCAGCGTGATCCAGACCGACGTCCGCGACGCGGCCCTGCGCCTGCTCGCCGATGACCTGCACACCTTGAGCCAGCAGTACGCCCAGGAGGTCGCCGACGAGTCCGCCGTCCGTGAGCGGCGGGCCCTCGTCGAAGCAGAGCTGGCCAACGCCCAGGCCGCGGAGGCCGTTCGGGAGGCCGCCGCCCTGGCTGATGCGCCGGCCCTCGCCGTCGCCCAGGAGACGTGGTTCGCCCTGTCCGGCCTTCGGGAGCGCCTGGCCGGCACGATGGGAATGGCTGACGAGCGGGTGCGCAGCCTGGCCCCCGAGCCTGAGGAGGAGCGCCGCGGACGCGCTCCCGAGGAGATGGAGAACGAGGCGCGCACGATCCGGGGCCACGAGGCGGACCTGAACCGGGCCGTCGAGGAGCAGCGGGACGCCCTGAGCCTTGCGGTGTCGGCACGCACGGCCGCCGAGGCGGCGCTGGCCACCGCCGAGCAAGACCTGCGCACGGCGGTGCGGGCAGCATCGGACCGGCGCGAGGGTCTGGTGCGCCTGCAGGGCCAGGTGAGCTCGGCCCGATCACGGGCGGAGGGCCGGGCCAGTGAGATCGAGCGCCTGCGGGGCCAGGTCGCAGCTGCCCGGGACCGCGCCACCCGCGCTGATCACGAGTTCCGCACCCTGGAGGCGTCGATTGCCGGACTTGACGAGGGGGAGGTGGACCTGGACTCGGGCTTCGAGTCCGCGCAGGCCACCCTGACGGCCATCGACGAGCAGATCACGGAGCTGGCCGCCCGCGAGGCGCAGGTGGAGCGGACCCGATCCGGGCTTGCGGCACGGGTCGAGGCCCTCGCACCGATGGTGGCCGTGGCCGACGCCACGGGTGAGTTGGCCGGCGGCGCGGTGCCCGGCGTGTCGGGGACCCTGGCCGAGACCCTCCGGGTCGAGCCAGGCTTCGAGGTCGCGATCGGTGCGGCCCTGGGCGCCGCAGCCGATGCCGCTCTGGCCGAGGGCGCAGGCGCAGCGCTCGCGGCGCTCACGTGGTTGGCCGATGACGACCGTGGACGTGCCGCCGTGCTGGTTCCGGACATGGGAGCCGTGGACCGCAGTGCCTGGCCGGAACTGCCCGATGGTGCCCGCTACGCCGTCGAGGTCGTCCACAGCGATGCCCCGGTGGGCCCGGCGCTCGAAGCCCTGCTCGACCGCGTCGCCGTGATGCTCGATGGTGACCTGGCTGCCGCGCTGGACGTGGCCCGGGCGGCGCCCGGGCTCCAGGTGGTCACCCGGGCCGGGGACCTCGTCGGGCGAGGCATCCTGGTGGGCGGTTCCCGAGCAGCACCCAGCCGCGTCGAGGTCACCGCGTCGCTGGACCAGGCCCGCACCGAGCTGGCCAGCGCGACCCACGATGCCGAACGGCTGCGCTTCGAGGTCGCCTCCCTGCGCACCCAGCGTGCGGGCGCCGGACGTGCTGCCGACGAGGCGCTGGATCGCCTGCACGAGTCGGATGCCCGGATGGCGGCCGTGGCCGAGCAGTTGGGCAATCTCGGGCAGCAGTCCCGTGCGGCGCGCGCCGAGGCTGATCGGATCGATCGGATGCTCAACGCCTCCGAGCAGGCTCTCGCTGACGACCGGGCCACGCTCACCGAGCTCGAGGAACGGCTCGACCGGGCTGGCGTCGACCCGGTCGACGTTGCCGAGCCCTCGCCGGACGAGCGGGACGCCGCCGCGGTCGCCGCCGAGGCAGCGCGGCGGGCTGAGGTGGAGGCCCGCCTGGCTGTGCGCACCAGCGAGGAACGAGCCCGGGCCATGGCTGGGCGCGCCGAGCAGCTGGAACGGGGCGCTGCCCACGAGCGGTCGTCCCGCCGCCGAGCCACGCAGCGCCGCCAGCGCCGTGCACGCGCAGCCGAGGTGGCCCAGGCAGTGGCTCGTGGCGCATCGACGGTCCTGGCCCGCCTGGACGAGTCCGTGGCTGCGGCGGCAAACGAGCGGGCCGCCGCCGAGCAGGCTCGGGCCGAGTCCGATGCCGAGCTCACCGAGCTGCGCGGTCGGATCCGTTCCCTGGCAGCCGACCTGGAGGAGCTGACGTCATCCGTGCACCGGGACGAGGTGGCGCGGGCCGAGCAGCGCCTGCGGATCGAGACGATGGCTGACCGCTCCATGAGCGAGTTCGGCCTGGAGCCTGATGCCCTCATCGGCGAGTACGGCCCCGATCAGCTCGTGCCGCCGTCGCTGCGCGCGCCCGGCGACGAGATCGACCCGGAGGCCCCGGAGCCCGAGCCCTACCCCTACGTGCGGGCCGAGCAGGAGCGTCGGCTCAAGACCGCCGAGAAGGCGATGGCGCTCCTGGGAAAGGTCAACCCGTTGGCGCTCGAGGAGTTCGCGGCCCTGGAGGAGCGGCACCGCTTCCTGACCGAGCAGCTCGACGACCTGAAGCGCTCGCGCAAGGACCTGCTCGACCTGATCAATGATGTGGACGCCCGCGTCGAGGAGGTCTTCACGGCGGCCTACGCCGATGTCGCCGAGCAGTTCCAGCAGGTCTTCTCCCGGTTGTTCCCCGGCGGCGCCGGCCGGCTGGTCCTCACCGACCCCGAGAACATGCTGACCACCGGGATCGAGGTGGAGGCCCGGCCACCGGGCAAGAAGATCAAGCGGCTGTCCCTGCTCTCCGGCGGGGAGCGGTCGCTGACCGCAGTGGCGTTCCTGGTTGCCCTGTTCCAGGCCCGTCCGAGTCCGTTCTACGTGCTCGACGAGGTCGAGGCCGCGCTGGACGACGTGAACCTCGGCCGGCTGCTGGACGTGCTCGAGGAGTTGCGGGAGAGCAGCCAGCTGATCGTCATCACGCACCAGAAGCGCACGATGGAGATCGCCGATGCGCTCTACGGGGTGAGCATGCGCGGCGACGGCGTGACCCATGTGATCAGCCAGCGGATGCGCGAGCGCCAGGCGGTCTAGCCGCCTGGGGCGCCGCGGGCTCCCGACTCCCCTGGCCAGTGGGCCGGCGGGCCCCCGGCGGGACCGGGTCGCGTGGGTTGGGGTCCCTCGTGTCTCTGGGACAATGGCTGCAGGCAGGCGCTGCCTGCAGTTGTCCGTGGCTCCCTATCGATTGGCTTGATCGTGCAAGACGCACTTCCCTTCATCCTCCTGTCCGTTGCCGTGCTCCTGTTGGCCATCGTCGGCGGCGTCACCCTGGTCCGCAGCCGGCGGCGCACCCCCCCGGTGGTCGACCGGACGACGACCCCGACGATCGATTCGGGCGCGGCCACCGGCACCCTGACCCCCCCGGCACCGACCATCCCGGCCCCGGCCGGCCCGACGGCCCCAGGCCTTGAGGTCCCCGCCCCCACTGCGGGCCGCCTGGTTCGACTGCGCGCGCGACTTGCCCGCAGCCAGAACGCGATGGGCCGGGGGCTGCTCGCGCTGCTGTCCAACGACTCCCTGTCCGATCAGGACTGGGAGGACGTCGAGACCCTGCTCCTGCAGGCCGACCTCGGTGTCGCCCCGACCGAGGAGCTCGTCGGCCGCCTGCGCACCCGGGCTCGCGTCGAGGGCACCGGGGACCCCACCCGGGTCCGCGCCATGCTCGGCGAGGAGCTCCTCGCCCTGGTCGACCCCACCATGGACCGCACCGTCGCCCATCGTCAGGACGGCCGGCCGGCCATCATCCTGGTCGTCGGCGTCAACGGCACCGGCAAGACAACCACGACCGGCAAGCTCGCGCGGGTCCTGATCGCCGATGACCAGCAGGTCGTGCTGGGGGCTGCCGACACCTTCCGTGCTGCGGCCGCTGACCAACTCCAGTCGTGGGGCGATCGGGTCGGTGCCACGGTCGTGCGCGGCCCAGCCGGTGGCGACCCGGCCTCCGTGGCCTTCGACGCGGTCTCGGCGGGCATCGACTCCGAGGCTGATGCGGTCCTGATCGACACGGCCGGTCGGCTGCACACCAAGGTCGGACTGATGGACGAGCTGGGCAAGGTCAAGCGGGTCATCGAGAAGCAGGCCCCGGTCGACGAGGTCCTGCTCGTGCTGGACGCCACAACCGGCCAGAACGGCTTGACGCAGGCGCGGGTCTTCTCCGAGGTGGTCGACGTGACCGGCCTGGTCCTGACCAAGCTCGACGGGACTGCCAAGGGGGGCATCGTCGTGGCCGTCCAGCGCGAGCTGGGTGTGCCCGTCAAGCTCGTTGGCCTGGGCGAGGGCCCGGACGACCTCGCCCCGTTCGTCGGCGAGGACTTCGTCAACGCCCTTCTCGACGGCTAGC
>JAQBEX010000174.1:0-4697 GCA_032123675.1 Actinomycetes bacterium | reverse complement strand
GTTCGACATGGGTGCCCCGATGGGCCTGATGGAGCTCGGCACGCTGGAACGACGCCTGTCCGAGCTGCTCGGCGCCCCCGTCGACCTGATCCCCGCGGCGGCGCTGCGACCCGACCTGCGCGATCGGGTCCTCGCCGAGGCGGTGACCCTGTGACCCGCACCCCAGAGGACGCCCTGCGCGACGCGCGGACCCACTTCGCGTTGATGCCCCAGCACGCCCAGGGCGACCTGGCCGACCAGTTGGTGATCGATGCGATCTGCATGCGGCTATCGGCAGGGGTGGAAGCGCTGGCCCGGCCTGGACACCCCGATCCGGGATCGGGTGTTGGGCGACGCATGGCCGCTCATGTGGGGGATGCGCAACCGCATCGCAGACGGCTACATGCTCGTCGACACAGCCATCGTGCGCCGGACCCGGAGCACGACATCCCGCCGATCCTAGCCAGCATCGAGGCCGAGCTGGCTGACGCCAACTGAGACGCCAAGCAGCGGGACGACCGCGCACGCGCACTCCTAGCCGTACGTGACGCATGCCCGACTCGCGGCGATTGTGACGCAGGTCGTCCAAGTCGTCGCTTGCTGCGAAGGACACTCGATCAGTCGCTGAGCGGACGGCTGCGATAGCTCGATCAACCGTCCCCAGGGCGGCGAGTCGGAGCTGTCCGACAATCGGTTGCCCTCCGGTTGCCTGAGCGGGCCCGCTGGCCGCGAGCGTCGAACGTCGTCGATGCTGCACTATCGCAGGTGGGCCCTTTGGTTCCTCGGAGACGGGAGAAGGACGATGACGGCACAGAAGGCAGGCGACGCGGACGACGGGCGCGGGAGCTCTCGCCAAGGCTCCGAAGATCTGGCGCGGGCCATCATCGCGGCCATCGGCCGACACGACCTCGACGCGATGCGGGCTCTTGATGCCCCGGACGTCGTCGACGACTTCGTGGCGGTCGGGGTCTTCGCCGGTGTCGAGGCCGTGGTCGGGTTCTTCGCCGAGTTGTTCGCCGCCGTTCCAGACTTCCGCATCGACCCGCTGAGCGTGACGGCCGAGGGCGACACCGCCGTCGTGCAGTGGCGGGCAAGCGGCACATTCAACGGCGGCTCGTTCCAAGGCGTCCATGCCACGGGTCGGCCCGTCGACCTGCGGGGGTGCGACGTGATGCGCTTCGAAGACGGGCTACTCAAGCACAACACCGTCTACTACGACGGGCTCGCATTCGCCCGACAGATCGGCTTCCTGCCTTCGGAGGGCAGCCGAACCGACCGCGCGTTGCAGGCCGCCTTCAACGCCCGCACCGACACACTCGCCCGTGCGAAATCCGTGCGCCGCTAGCCGAGAAGTCGAGGATCGCCGACATGCAGGATGGCGTCCACAGGCGGCGCTAGGACGCAGCTTGGTGCGGTCCGAACGGACGTCCAGCCAGCGCCTCGATCACCAAGGGGACGATACCGGAGCTGCCCGCCCGCCCTGTTGCGGGCAGGTTGCGGCAAGATCCGATGGGTGGTCTGGTCAGGGAACGATGCGACGGGCCGTGCGGCAACGGAGCCGGCAGTGATGATTGACGGGCTGGCCGTGTACATACTCGGGAGCGGCGGCGAGCCGCTGCTGCTGATGCCGGGGCCGCACCGCTTCCAGCGACCGGGGCTGCGCAGCGCGGACGTGCTCATCAGCGGGCTGGTGGGCCTGGGCCGCGTGGTAGTCACGTTCGATCCGCCCGCATCTGGACACTCCACTCGTCCGGCTTCCCTCGGCATGCCCGAGATGCTCGAGTGCGCAGCCGAGGCCCTCGCGGCCGCAGGCGTCGAGGGCCCCGTCGACGCGGTGGGGCGCAGCATGGGCGGGATGGCGGTGCTGGCGTTCACACTGCAGCATCGCGGCCGGGTGAAGCGTCTGGTGCTCATCGGCACCGGGCGTGGCGGGAGTACCTACATGCGTTCGCCCGGAGCGCTCTGGAACCGGCACCACCCTGGCTTCCTCGGCCTCGCGCTGCTGGGCAGCGTTCACCTGGCCATTGGGCGGCTCGGCAGCGAACGGGTCCTGAACAACTACATCGAACGGAACTCCTTCGTCGACCAGACCCACGCTCACCCCGCCCCGGTTCACCCAGGCGACTGGCTACGCCCCCGAGTAGGCCGGGCCGACTGGCATCGCATCGCCCGGACCCTGGACTACGGGACGCGCCTCCCCGAGATATCGGCCTCAACACTGGTGCTGTGCGGTCAGCACGACCCGCAGTTCCCGCTGCCATGCTCGGTCGAACTGGCCACCTGCATCCCCGACGCCAGGCTTGTCGTCTTCGACCGCAGCGGCCACTACCCCTTCATCGAAGAACCCGACACCTTCTGGGCCACCGTCGCAGCCTTCCTCGCGCCCCCCGCCGACACGGACACGACATC
Organism: Actinomycetes bacterium; assembly: GCA_032123675.1. GTDB lineage: Bacteria > Actinomycetota > Actinomycetes > S36-B12 > CAIYMF01 > Prado023. The sequence goes on along the minus strand of JAQBEX010000174.1, from coordinate 2,309 downwards.
ACCCACCCCGAGCAGCTGATCTCAAGGATGACCCACTCGAACCGCCCGTCCGGGCACGTGAGCCCGTCAGCGCTTGCTTGGACTCTCTACTCGACCGGACAGCCGCATGTAGCGCGTCTCTCGTCGGGTCGCGTGTAGCGCGCAACGCGGCCAAAGGACGCGGATCCTGAGGGCTGAGTTCGTGTTCTTGGCGGGGTTGGCCTCCCAGGGGTTCGCCGATGCCCTGCGCGGCGAGGACGATGAGTTGCCCGGGCGGAATCAGCGAAGCCGTCCCGGTCAGAGCATCGCGGGTGATCCGGACACGGTCCTACGCACCGAGAATCCCGGCAGAATCGTTGCGCTCTCGGCTGGCTGGTCGCGCCGCCGCCGTGGCCCAGATCGGCCTAGGTCCCCTTCCCCGGTCGTGCCTGTCCTGGTTCATCCGAGCAGGACCCGCTCGCCGTCCCTGGGGACGACGGCCAACCAGCCGAGCTCGGCACGGATCCGGGTGGCCAGCGCTTCGGAGGCCCGCAGGTCGCCGTGAACCGCGTAGACCACGTAGGGGGGGAGGATGTTCACCTGGGTGGTTCCCTCGACGAGGTCTCTCCCGCGAGTGCCCTGAGCCTGGTAGCCGACCAGGATGTCTGCGTTCCTCGGATCGGGCACCAGGGCGTCCGGGCCGCCAGGGCCGTTCGGTCCATCTGGTCAGTTCGCCCGCGCCATCAGCACCGAACACGGCGCATGGCTGGCCAGCGAAGTGGCGATCGAGCCGGCCCTGACGGCGGCCATGCCGGACAGCCCCCGGGTGCCGACGACGATCAGGTCGGCCTCCCACCGGTCGGCTGCCTCCAGGAGCATCGCGCGTGGGTTGACCGAAAGTTGCAGGGCATCGGGGCTCAGGACCTCCGCCCGGACCGAGGGCGCCGCCTCCCGGAGCACGTCGGCGGCGCTCTGGATGGCCTGCTGCGCATCGAGTCCGGGCTGCGGGACGCTCACCACGAGGACCTGGACCTGCCCGAGCCAGGGCATGCGTCGCAAGGCCTCGACGGCTGCGCCGCTGTCGGCGGAGCCGTCGGCACATACCAGGACCCGGGTGGTCGGGACACCGCGGCGGGCGATCACCAGCGGCATCGCCGAGTTGTTCATGAGCGCGTCACAGGTGCTGCCCACATGCAGGATCTTGCGGAAACCGCGCCCCTTGGGGCCGATGACCAACAGGTCACGGTCCCGCAAGGCCCCGAGGGCCGACGCCGGGTCAGCGATGATCTGCTCGTGATGCACGGGCGTCCGCGCACCTGCCCGCAGCACCTCCCTCGGGTGCCGGGGCTCCCAGGCGCGCACCTCCGACTCCTGCACGTCGCCCGCGGGCACGGCGGTCAGTGCCTCGATCTGCCACCCCGGCCAATCGTGCGAATTGATCCACAGCCACGCCACGTCAGCCGCCTGGGAATGATCATCGCCGAACACGAGCCTACGCGTCATAGTCACCGCCCACTTTCCTGATGGATGTCCCAGACAGGACCAGTGATCGCGGCGGTGCTATCGGAGAACACCACCTCCGATACCGAGCGAGCCACCCAGCAAGGCGAGGCGACAGACACTCGCGGCATGGGGAACCAACTCCCTGACTGGCTGCCTCGTGGGGGTCCCCACGAGGCCCCTGTCACCACCACCATATTCGGCTGTCGAGGCATGGCAGAAGGACCTAGGTCCCGGAGCGCGAGCCTCCAGCGCCTCCTCCAGCCCAGGCTCGCGAGAAGCGAGTCAAGGGCCAGTCGGAACTGCCCAGAGCGGTAGTGGGATCTGCCCGGTGACGGGTCATGTGTTCGATGGGTGGGTGTCTGGCCACTCATCACCGCCCGGCCGGGGGGAATACGCCAGGCTCGGTCCGCTTCTAGCCTGGGTCACAGTGGGCGCTTTGATGCCTGCCCCAAGGCGCGCGATGCGCGGCGCAATGACGCGGTGGCCTCGGCGATTGGTGGGACAAGCATCGGTGGCAGGCTCGTGGCATGACACGTGACGAGGCTGGGGACGAAAGCCCGGGTCGGATGGGCGGTACGCCCGAGCGGCCAGCACGCTTCTTCGACACCCCTGAGGAGTTCGGTGCCTGGCTGGCGCTGCACCACGACACCGCACCCGAGTTGTGGATGGGCCTGAAGAAGAAGCACGTGGCCGATCGCGGCCTGACATGGGAGCAGGCGGTGCCCGAGGCGCTGTGTTGGGGGTGGATCGACTCGGTCGTCCAGCGCATCGACGACGACATCCGGCGGCAGCGCTGGACCCCTCGTAGGAAGGCCTCCCGCTGGAGCAGGATCAACCTCGACCTCGTC
>JAQBEX010000173.1:0-3023 GCA_032123675.1 Actinomycetes bacterium | reverse complement strand
GGCGTGCGGACCGCCGACATGGTTGCGGTACTCGGGTCGGTCCGGCAGGCGGAGCACGACCCGGTGGGGTGCCAGCTCAAGGAACTCGATACCGAGGGTCCCCACCATGGGCACGGCGGTGGGCATCTGCGCAACAAGGGTCTTGAAGTCCACACCCGCGAGGCTATCGAGCCCCCTGCGCCCGGTGCGGGCCGGTCCCCCACCACACGGACCACCAGGTCGGAACAGCCCCCAGGCCGCGGCTCCCTGCGGGCGACGTGGCCGCGAGGTAGCGTCCACGCATGTCCGATCCCCAGCCCGACCCATCAGAGGCCAGCACGACCCAGGTGGCACCGAGCGACCGGCGACCCACCGCTGCGGTGTTCGACATCGACGGGGTGCTGGCCGACGTCCGGCATCGGTTGCACCACGTGCGCTCGCGGCCCAAGGACTGGGATGCCTTCTTCGCGGGCGCCACGGCGGACCCTCCGCTCGACGAGGGGCTCGGTGCCGTGAGCGCCGCGGACCGGGCCGGCCACGTGGTGATGTACCTCACCGGCCGTCCAGAGCGTTGCCGGGATGCCACCGTGACCTGGCTCGCCGACCAGGGCCTGCCGGCCGGTGACCTCTTCATGCGCGCTGACACCGACCGGCGGCCGGCACGGATCACCAAGGTGGCCACCCTGCACAGGCTGAGCCGCCGCTTCCGGATCGAGGCGTTCGTCGATGACGATGCCGCCGTGGTCGACGCGGTCCGCGCGGCCGGCTTCCCGGTCCTGCACGCCCTCTGGATGGAATCCTCAACCTCAGGTGCAGACTCAGCCCCGGGCGAGCCCACGCAGTCACGGTCGGTTCAGGATGTCCTGTTCGAGGTCCAGGAGACGGAGGGCCGGACGTGACTCACGTCCAGCCGCAGCACTGCGCCCGGTGGCCGGCCACCCCACTACCGGCGTCGGCAGTCAGGCGTAGTCGGCGACGGGGACGCACGAGCAGACCAGGTTCCGATCCCCGTAGGCTCCGTCGATCCGGCCGACCGGCGCCCAGTACTTGTCGCTGACCAGACCCGGGACGGGGAACACCGCCTGCTCGCGCGTGTACGGGTGGTCCCACTCGCCGACGAGGCTCTGGGCGGTGTGCGGGGCGTGTCGCAGGGCGCTGTCGGCCAGTGGGACGGCGCCTGACTCGACCTGCTCGATCTCCGCATGGATGGCGAGCATCGCCGCACAGAACCGGTCGATCTCGGCCAGCGACTCACTCTCGGTCGGCTCCACCATGAGCGTGCCGGCCACGGGGAAGCTCATCGTCGGCGCGTGGAAGCCGTAGTCGATGAGTCGCTTGGCCACATCATCGACGGTCACACCACTGCGCTTGGTGATACCGCGCAGGTCGAGGATGCACTCATGGGCCACGAGGCCACCCGGCCCGGTGTAGAGCACCGGGTAGGCCTCGGCGAGCCGGTGGGCGATGTAGTTGGCGGACAGCACCGCCACCTGGGTGGCCCGCGTGAGCCCCTCGGCGCCCATCATCCGGATGTATGCCCAGGAGATCGGCAGGATGCCGGCGCTGCCCCAGGGCGCACCACTGACCGGGCCCACGCCGCCATCGGGGTAGCCCCGCCCCACCGGTCCGCACTCGGGCCGCAGCGGGTGCCCCGGCAGATAGGGCGCGAGGTGAGCCCGGACCCCCACCGGTCCCACCCCCGGCCCACCACCGCCGTGCGGGATGCAGAACGTCTTGTGCAGGTTCAGGTGCGAGACGTCGGCGCCGAACCTGCCCGGCTTGGCCAGACCGACCAGGGCGTTGAGGTTGGCGCCGTCGACATAGACCTGTCCCCCGGCGTCATGGACCATCGCGCACAGGTCGGCGACCTCCGGCTCATAGACACCGTGCGTCGAGGGGTAGGTGATCATCAGCGCCGCCACGCGCCCGGCGTTCGCGTCGAGCGCTGCGCGCAGTGCCTCGACGCTCACGTTGCCGGCCTCGTCACACGCGACAACCACAACACGGAGCCCCGCCATGACCGCAGAGGCGGCGTTGGTGCCGTGCGCGGACGATGGGATCAGGCAGACGTCGCGCTCAGTCTCACCCTGTGCGTCCAGCCACGCCCTGATCGCCAGCAGGCCCGCGAACTCCCCCTGGGACCCGGCATTCGGCTGCACGCTCACCGCGTCGTAGCCGGTGAGCTCGGCCAGGAGCCCCTCGAGGTCGGCGATGAGCTTGGCGTACCCACGGGTCTGGTCGCTGTCGGCGAACGGGTGCATCGAGGCGAACCCCGGCCAACTGATCGGTTCCATCTCGGTGGTTGCGTTGAGCTTCATGGTGCACGAGCCAAGGGGGATCATCGAACGATCCAGCGCCACGTCGTACCCGGCCAGCCGACGCACGTAGCGCAGCATCTGCGTCTCACTGCGGTGATCATGGAAGACCGGGTGGGTCAGGTACTCCGACGTCCGCAGCGACCCCGCGGGCAGCGTGTGGTCCCGGTGCGCAGGCGCGGCATCGGGCTCGACAGCACCGCCAGCGGCCCGGAGCACCGACCGCACGGCGACCAGGTGGCCCTCGCCCGTGACCTCGTCGGTCGTGATGCCGACCCGATCAGGATCCACCAGGCGCAGGTTGATGCCCTGCTCGGCCGCAGCCGCCACGACGCGTGCCGCCCGGCCGGGCACCACCGCGACGATGGTGTCGAAGAAGGTCGGGTGCGCGAGGGTCACCCCATCGGCGGCGAGCATGTCGGCCAGCCCGGCCGCGTGTCCGTGCACCCGTTCGGCGATCCGGCGCAGCCCATCCGGGCCGTGGTAGGCCGCGTACAGCCCGGCGATCACCGCCAGCAGGACCTGGGCGGTGCAGATGTTGCTCGTGGCCCGCTCGCGCCGGATGTGCTGCTCGCGGGTCTGCAGTGCCAGCCGGTAGGCAGGCCGACCGGCGGAGTCCACAGACACACCGACCAACCGCCCGGGCAGCTGGCGCTCCAGGCCCGTGCGGACGGCCATCACGCCGGCATGCGGTCCCCCGAACCCCATCGGAACGCCGAACCGCTGGGC
>JAQBEX010000172.1:0-7038 GCA_032123675.1 Actinomycetes bacterium | reverse complement strand
GAACTGTCCGTCCAGGGGTCGCCCCCGCGTGGCGAACCACCGCGCAGTTGCCTCCTGGCCCTCGGGCAGGAACGACACCGCCCACGTGCCGGCGGCCAGGACGGCGGAGTGGAACCGGGAGTCGCGCTCGACGCAGACCAGTGCCAGCAGCGGGTCCAGGGACACCGACGTGAACGAGTTGGCGGTCATCGCGTGGTCCACGCCGTCGGCCCGGGTCGTGACCACGGCGATCCCGGTTGCGTACCGCCCGGTCGCACGCCGGAACCGGGCCGCGGTCGGATCAGCCATCGGTGGCACCCGCACCCGTGCCCGCACCAGCGCCCGTGCCCGCACCAGTGCTCGTGCCCGAACCTGTACCCGTGCCCGCACCTGTGCCCGCACCTGCACCTGTGCCGGTGCCCGCGGCGGCGGGCTGCTGGTCGTCCTCGTCGGTGGGGAGCAGGGGGAACCCGCAGGCCGCAGCCAACAGGATCGTGCCGCCGATCAGGTAGGCCATCTGACGGGTCCCGGAGGTCAGGACCAGGTCGCCGGCGCCGGTCTCGGAGCCCATCATCAGCGTGGCTGCCAGCCATCCCACCGAGAAGGTGATCGCCCCGAGGCGCGAGCCCTGCCACCATGCCCCCGCACGGGCGACCAGGACGATCGTCACCAGGCTCACCAGCGCCCCTGAGGGAAGCCGCACGGAGCCGATCAGGGTGGTGTAGCTCTGGATCAGCGCACCGATGAACCCGAAGAAGATCCCGAGCACGAGCAGGGCGGCGGCACGCATGACACGCACCCTACGTGGCCGTGCGGACGCGAGCACATCGATCTGCTGGGTGATGGTCGACGGTCACGCGGGCGCAACTCGAGGGCCACGCGGGCGATGCTCGACGGCCACGTGGGCGCAGGTCGTCGGCCACGCGGGCGCAACTCGACGGCCACGCGGGCGCAGGTCGACGGCCACGCGGGCGCAACTCGTCGGCCACGCGGGCGATGCTCGACGGCCACGCGGGCGCACCTGCAGGTCCACCGCCGAGCGCTCGGGGCACGGGGCGGGCAGGGTGGCGCTGGTCAGTCGTTGGCGTGCAGGTGGTCGGCGAGCCCGCCCCAGTGCCCGGTGCGCGGCGTGGCCTCCAGGGCCCCGCTGACCGAGTTCCGGCGGAACAGCAGGTCGGGCACGCCGGACAGCTCCCTGCCCTTGACGACCTCGCCGTCGGGCAGGGTGACCTTCGAGCCGGCCGTCACGTAGCAGCCGGCCTCCACCACGGACCGATCACCCAACGAGATGCCGATGCCGCCGTTGGCGCCGATCAGGGCGCCCTCCCCGATGGTCACCTGCTCCTTGCCCCCGCCGGAGAGCATGCCCATGATCGAGGCACCACCGCCGATGTCCGAGCCGGCGCCGACGATCACACCTGCCGAGATCCGACCCTCGACCATCGATGGACCGAGGGTCCCGGCATTGAAGTTGCAGAAGCCCTCGTGCATGACGGTGGTGCCCTCGGCCAGGTGGGCGCCGAGGCGGACCCGATCGGCATCGGCGATCCGCACGCCGGTGGGCACCACGTAGTCGACCATCCGCGGGAACTTGTCCACGCCGAGCACCATCAGCGGCTCCCCGGCGATCCGGGCGCGCAGCTGCACCTCGGTCAGCGCGTCGATGGCCACCGGGCCCAGCGACGTCCACGCGACGTTGGGCAGCGCGCCGAAGATGCCCTCGACGTTGATCGATCGCGGTGTCACGAGCCGGTGCGACAGCAGGTGCAGGCGCAGGTAGGCATCCGCGACGCCGGCCGGCGCAACCGAGAGGTCGGTGATCGTGGTGCTCACGACGCGGGTGACCACGCCGCGGATCGGGTCCTCGCCGCAGGCGTCCGCCAGGTGGGCCACGGGCGTGGGCTCCGCGGACAGGGCCGGCGTCGGGTACCAGACGTCGAGGATCGGGGCGTCCGGGGCGGCGCCGGCGTAGGTGGCGATGCCGAGGCCGGACGCGGACGAGGTGAGTAGTTCCATGGGTCGGTAGCGTAGGGCAGCGTCCCGACTGTGGGGCCCCCCGATTGGAGAACGCATGGCACTGGACGCCGCCGGAGACATCGTCACGCTGCTCGGCCAGCTGGTGGACATCCCGAGTGAGAGCCGCGACGAGGCGGCGATCGCCGACGCGATCGAGGCGACCCTGCTCGGGTGCGGGCACCTGACGGTGCAGCGCGAGGGGAACACCCTCGTGGCCCGCACGGACTTCGGCCATCGCGACCGGGTCCTGATCTGCGGGCACATCGACACCGTGCCCGAGGCGCACAACCTGCCCCACTTCATCGAGGTGGTCGACGGCGAGGAGCGCCTGGTCGGGTTGGGGTCCTGCGACATGAAGGGCGGCGTCGCGGTGGCGCTGGCGCTGGCTGTGAACGTGCCGGAGCCGACCCGGGATGTCACCTACGTCTTCTACGAGGCCGAGGAGATCGACGCTCGGTACAACGGGCTCAAGCGCCTGGCCGACACCCGGCCGGACCTGCTGATCGGCGACTTCGCGGTCCTGATGGAGCCCTCCGACGCCGGCGTCGAGGCCGGCTGCCAGGGCACGCTGCGCGCCGAGATCCACATGTCCGGACGGCGCAGCCACAGCGCCCGCTCGTGGTTGGGCCGCAACGCGATCCACTCGGCCGCCGACGTCCTCGTCCGGCTCGCCGAATACCAGCCCGCGCGGGTGGAGATCGACGGGCTGGAGTACCGCGAGGGGCTCAACGCCGTGGCGATCACTGGCGGGGTGGCGGGCAACGTCATCCCGGACGAATGCGTCGTGACGGTGAACTACCGGTTCGCCCCGTCGCTGACCTCCGAACTGGCGATCGCCCATGTGCAGGCGATCTTCGAGGGATTCGACGTGCGGGTCGTCGATGTCGCGCCGGGTGCCCTTCCCGGCCTGTCGCAGCCGGCCGCCCAGACGTTCCTGAAGGTGATCAACAGCGCCCCGCGCCCGAAGTTCGGCTGGACCGATGTCTCACGGTTCACCGCCCTGGGCATCCCGGCGGTGAACTACGGACCCGGGGACCCCTCGCTGGCGCACACCCGGGAGGAGTACGTGCCAACAAGCCAGGTGCGCTCGACCTATGAGGTCATGCACACCTGGCTCGAGGCTGAGGTGGCCAAGCCGAACCCGTGGGATTCCCTGGGACCCCGGAGCCGGCCCACCCAGCGCTGACCCCGGCGCTGGGACCGCGGCTGGGACTGAGGCTGGGTCCGCAACGCCGGGCCCGACATTGGGTCCGAGGCTGGGTCCGCAACGCCCGGCCCGCGGCTGGGCTGACGCCCGGGCCGCGGCATGGGTTCCCGGCGTCAGGCGGTCTTGATCGCCGACACGTCGAGCTGGATCTTGATCTTGTCGCTGACCAGCACGCCACCGGCCTCCAGGGCGACGTTCCAGGTCAGGCCGAAGTCCTTGCGGGACAGCTCGGCAACGCCCTCGAACCCGGCACGCACGTTGCCGAACGGGTCGGTGGCCACGCCCGTGGGCTCGAGCTCGAGCTCGATCGGGCGGGTGACGCCCTTGATGGTCAGGTCCCCGAGCATCACGAACTCGTCCCCGTTGTCCTTCACGGTGGTTGAGGCGAACGTCATCTCGGTGTTGACCTCGACGTCGAAGAAGTCGGCGCTGCGCAGGTGCGCGTCACGGTCGGGTGAACCGGTGTTGATCGAGGCCAGCTGGACGGCCACGGCGGCCGTGGAACCGGACGGGTTCGCCGCGTCGATGACGATCGTCCCGGCGACGTCCTCGAACGCGCCGCGGACCTTGGTCACCATCGCGTGCCGGGCGACGAAGCCCAGACGGGTGTGCGAGGGGTCGATCGTCCAGGTGCCGTTGTACTCGCTGTAGTCAGTCATGTCAGTTCCATCTCCTGGGATAGTGGTTGAAGGATCAACAAAGTCGATTGAATCATCAACCATGCGCCCCGTCAAGTCGAGAGTTCGGCGTCAAAGTCGGCGACAGCTCGGCCTCGGCGGGGTGCTCGGACGCCGTCGGGTGCCGTTGTGTGATTACCGTGTCGGGCATGGGCACCCCAGAGGATCCGGACGAGGGCCCCCCGCCGCGCGTGCCCGACCCGCCACGTGCCGAGGGCCCGAGTGTGCTGCGCGGCCGCCCGGTCAGCGCCACGACGATGGACCAGCGGCTGCTGGACACCCAGGACTCCGACGACTGGTTGTCCACCGATCCGGCGCGTGTGCTCCGGATCCAGGCGGAGTTCGTCGAGGGCTTCGGGGCGCTGGCACAGCTCGGACCGGCGATCAGCGTGTTCGGCTCGGCGCGGACACCCACCGATGATCCCGAGTGGGCCCTGGCCGAGAGCACCGCTCGGTTGCTGGTCGGGGCCGGCTACGCGGTGATCACCGGAGGTGGCCCGGGGATCATGGCGGCGGCCAATCGGGGGGCTTGGGAGGCGGGTGGCACCTCAGTCGGCCTGGGCATCGAGCTGCCCTTCGAGCAGAGCATGAACGAGTGGGTCGGCATCGGGGTCAAGTTCCGCTACTTCTTCGCCCGGAAGATGATGTTCGTCAAGTACGCCCAGGGGTTCGTCGTCTTCCCGGGCGGCTTCGGGACGATCGACGAGCTCTTCGAGGCGCTCACGCTGGTGCAGACCGGGAAGGTCACCACGTTCCCGATCATCCTGTTCGGATCGGCGTACTGGGCGGGGTTGCTCGAGTGGCTGCGCTCAACCATGCGTGCCGACGGCAAGATCTCGCCGGCGGACCTCGACCTGATCCACCTCACCGATGATCCCGAGCAGGTCGTGACGATCCTGCACGACGCGGAGCTCGCGCGCGCCTCGGGCCGGGCCCCCGGCGAGCGGCCGCCGTTCGACGTGACGCTGACCGACGGCACGTGAGCCAACCTCGGCGGCCTCGGCCACACCGTGGAATGATCGTCGGGTGGTCGCCCTGTTCGTCGTCGTTGCCATTGCCATCGTCGGCGTCGTCGCCGTGCTCGTCGCGCGGGATCGCCCCCTGATCGAGCCCGATCCCGTGGGCGGGCGACCCCTGGACTGGGCGGACCGGGACGGCGTCAGCGCGACGAGCCTGTCCCGGGTCCGGTTCGCGGTGGCGCTGCGTGGGTATCGGATGGAGCAGGTCGACCGCGTCCTAGAGGACACCCGCGCGGCACTCGCCGGGCGTGATGCCCGGATCGCCGAGCTGCAGCGTGTCATCGGCGCGCTCCGACCCGACCCAGCGGTGGCCGACGCAGCGGCGGCCGATCCGGCAGCGGCGGCCGATCCGGCAGCGGCCGACGATCCGGTGGCCGGCGATCCGGTGGCCGACGCAGCGGTGGCTGACGCACCGGCGCACGCCCCCGCGGACAGACCAGCCGAACCCGAGCCCACGCACCCACAGGAGCTGACATGACCGGCCGCCGCCACCTGGTCCGCGACGTGATCGTCGACGCGCCCCCTGAGGTCGTGTTCGCGGCGCTGACCGACTGGCCGACCCAGGGCCAGTGGATGCTGGGCACCCGGGTGTGGTCCGACGGCCCCGGCGAGGGCGTCGGAGCCCGGTTGAGCGCGTTCACGGGCGTGGGCCGGCTCGGCTTCCTCGACACGATGGAGATCACCGAGTGGGAGCCGCCTCGGCTGGTGCGCGTCCTGCACACCGGACGGGTCGTCCGCGGCCCCGGCATCTTCGAGGTGCTCGCCCTGCCCGATGGGCGCAGCCGCTTCGTCTGGCGCGAGGAGCTGGACCTGCCACTTGGGGCGGTCGGCCGCGCCGGGTTCGCCGTCGTGGGTCCGGTGTTCGCGGCCGGGGTCGAGCGGTCGCTGCGTCGGTTCGCCGAGCTGGTGGGCACCGGGCAACTGGGATCTGGGCCCGAAACTGGTCCGAATGGGCACGATCGTGGCCCACGTCACGACGATCATGGGGAATAATGTCCACAGCGGCCCGCTTTCAGGGGCCGGATCTGAGAGGGGACTGGGATGGCGGCCATGAAGCCACGAACGGGTGACGGACCCATGGAGGTCACCAAAGAGGGGCGCGGGATCGTCATGCGAGTTCCCCTTGAAGGAGGCGGCCGGTTGGTCGTCGAGCTCAACGCGGACGAGGCCCGCGACCTCGGTGGGCAGCTGACCGACGTCGCCGGCTGATCGACAGAACGCCTTTCCGGACCCCGTGACCGACCGCCCACTCGGCGGTACGGTTGCGGGGTCCGCTTCATGGTGGGGGAGGGTCCGTGCAGGTACTGCCTGAGATGGTCGTCGAGGCGGTGGCCGATCCGCTCGGCAGCACGCTCGGTGCACCCGGCGTGGTCATCATCGGCGTGCGCCCCGCGCCCGGGGCGGACACGCCGGTCCATGTCGATCCCGCCGTCGTGGAGCTGCTTGCCGACTGGGGTGTTGACCTGCCCCGGCGGTTGGCCCGGGCGCACGCCTCGGGTGCGCGGTCCGAGGCTGTCTGGATCGATCTGGAGCGTGACGAGCCCGCCTCGGTGCTGGCCCTGGGCCTGGGCTCCGGGACCCCCGCGGAGGTGCGCCGCTCGGCGGCCGCAGCCGTGCGCAGGGTCCGCGGGACCGATGACGTCCTGGTGCTGGCCACGCGTGGGCTCGACCCGCCGGCTGTGCGGGCGTTCGCCGAGGGGCTGTTCCTGGGCACTCCACCGCCGACGTGGGCCAGCACCGCGCCCACGGGTCCGCCGGCACGCGTGCGGCTGGCCGTCGGGGATGTCGAGGTTGGCCGGGCAGCGATCGCCGACGGGCAGGTGGCCGCGGGCGCATCCCTGGCCGCACGGATCCTGATCCACACCCCGTCGAACACCAAGAGCCCTGCCTGGATGGCCGAGCAGGCCGACGAGGTCGCGGCGGCCGGGGGACTGGCCATCCGGGTGCTCGACGAGTCCGACCTCGCCGCGCAGGGGTTCGGCGGCCTGGTCGCGGTCGGGCAGGGGTCGGCGCGACCCCCCCGGCTGGTCGAGCTGGGCTGGCACCCCGAGGGTGCGGCGGACTGCCGGCATGTGGTGCTGGTCGGCAAGGGCATCACGTTCGACTCCGGCGGACTGTCGCTCAAGCCGCCGGATGGCCA
>JAQBEX010000171.1:0-3195 GCA_032123675.1 Actinomycetes bacterium | reverse complement strand
GGACCCGATCACGACGACCGACGAGGCCGCCCTGGCGAGCTCGTTGGAGGCGCTGGCCCTGGTCACCGCTGTGGAGCCCATCGAGCCGAGGATCCGGTACACGAAGAAGGGCCAGCCAAGGCTCAAGGAGGGCGCCGAGGGCACCAACCTGGACGTGCCCGCCTCGACCGCGCTCGTCTCGCAGGCCTACTTCGCCGCGGAGCCGGGGACCGTGGCGCTGCCGATGCAGACCGTGCCGACAGTCATCCCCGCCGACGAGGCCGAGCGGGTGTTCACTGAGTTCGCCGAGCCCGCCGTGGCCCTCCCGGTGACCCTGAGCGTGGGCGCGCGGGCCGAGAAGGCCCTGATCCCACCGGCGGACATCGCCGAGAGCCTCTCGTTCGCACCCGAGGAGGCGACTCTGACGCCCCAGCTCGACGGCGAGGAACTGCACGGGCTGATCGAGGACGAGCTGGCCGACATCGAGGAAGACGGCCGGAACGCATCGTTCCGCATCCAGGGCGGCAAGCCGGTGGTGGTGAAGTCCCGCAAGGGCCGCGGGGTGGCACCCGACGATCTGGGCACCGCGGTCCTGGCCGTGCTGCCTGAGACCACTGCGGCTGCCCGGGTCGCGCCGGTGGAGCTCAGCGCAGCGGCGCCGGACTTCACCACCAAGGATGCCAAGGCGCTGGGCATCACCGAGAAGCTGTCGAGCTTCTTCCAGGACTTCGTACCGGCCAACTACCGCTACGTCAACGTGGGTGAGGCCGCACGGCGGATCAACGGGACCGTCCTCAAGCCCGGCGAGCTGTTCTCGATGAACGAAACGGTCGGGGAGCGCACTGCGGCCAACGGCTTCACCGAGGGCTTCATCATCTCGGGCGGTGTGTTCCGCGAGGAGCTCGGCGGCGGAGTGTCGATCATCACGACCGCCATGTGGACGGCCGGCTACTACGCCGGGCTCGAGCGCGTGGAGCAGCATCCGCACGGCCTGTACATCTCGCGCTACAAGGCAGGGCTCGAGGCCACCGTTGCCTGGGGCTACCTGGACCTCAAGATGCGCAACGAGACCGGCAACGGCGTGCTGATCACCGCAACCCGCTTCAACGACGGCGTGCTCATCGAGATGTGGGGCACCAAGAAGTGGGACAAGGTCACCGCCGACTTCAGCCCGCGGACCAACTACACGCAGTACCAGACGATCTACGACGACGGTGACCGGTGCGTGCCCTCATCCGGATCCAACGGCTTCTCCATCTCGGTGACCCGGCGGCGAATGATCGGCGAGACCTCGGACAGCACCGAGACGTTCTACACCGTGTACAAGCCGACGCCCAACGTGGTCTGCGGCCCGAGGCCGTGACCCGTCCCCACCACAGGGCCGATGCGGCGCAGACAATGGGGGCAGCTCACCACTAGGATCAGGCTCGCCGGAGACCAGAATGGAGACCACTCATGACCTACGTGATTGCCCTTCCCTGTGTGGACCTCAAGGACAAGGCCTGCATCGAGGAATGTCCGGTCGACTGCATCTACGAGGGTGAGCGGATGCTCTACATCCACCCCGACGAATGTGTGGACTGCGGGGCGTGCGAACCGGTCTGCCCGGTCGAGGCGATCTACTACGAGGACGACGTCCCCGCGGAGTGGACCGAGTACACAGCGGCGAACGCCGTGTTCTTCGACGACCTCGGGTCCCCCGGCGGCGCCGCCAAGCTCGGCCTCATCGCCAACGACGTTCCGCTGGTCAAGGCGCTGCCGCCTCAGGAGCTGTCCACCTGAGGGCCCTGCCTGACTTCCCCTGGGACCGGCTCGCACCCTTCAAGGAGCGAGCCGCCGCACACCCGGGTGGCATCGTCGACCTGTCCATCGGCACGCCGGTGGATCCCACACCGGCAGTCGTGCAGTCCGCGCTGATCGCGGCCGCCGACTCCCCCGGCTACCCGCAGACGACGGGTGCGCCGGCCACCCGCGACGCCGTCACCTCGTGGGTGCGCCGCCGGCTGGGTGCCCGTGACGGGTTCGACGTGCTCCCGACGATCGGGACCAAGGAGTTCGTCGCCTGGCTGCCGACGCTGCTGGACCTGGGCCCCGCCGACCGTGTCGTCATCCCGGAGCTGGCGTACCCCACCTACGACGTGGGGGCACGCATGGTAGGCGCCCAGGTCCACGTCGCGGACTCGCTGACGGCGATCGGCCCGGCCCGAGTCTCGCTGCTGTGGCTGAACTCGCCGAGCAACCCGACGGGCAAGGTGCTCCCGGTCGACCACATGGCCAAGGTCGTGTCGTGGGCCCGGGACCGGGGTGCGCTGGTCGTCTCCGACGAGTGCTACTACGAGCTCGGCTGGACCGAGGCGCCGGTCTCGGTGCTGCACCCGGACGTGTGCGGCGGTGACCCGACCGGCGTGCTCGCGCTGCACTCGCTGTCGAAGCGCTCCAACCTGGCGGGCTACCGGTTCGGCTTCGCCGCCGGCGACCCCGCGGTCATCGCGGCGCTGCTCGAGGTGCGCAAGCACGCCGGCATGATGGTCCCCGGTCCGGTGCAGGCCGCTGCGGTGGCCGCGCTCGGCGATGACACCCACGTGGTCGCACAACGCTCTGTGTACCGGGCGCGCCGTGAGGTGCTGGTCGCGGCGCTGACGCAGGCCGGTTTCCGGATCGACGAGTCCGCCGCAGGGCTCTACCTGTGGGTCACCCGGGGTGAGTCCTGCTGGGACACCGTCGCGTGGCTCGCCGAGCGCGGGATCCTCGTGGCGCCGGGCGAGTTCTACGGTCGTGCTGGCTCGACCCACGTGCGCGTGGCCCTCACGGCCACCGACGAGCACGTGACAGCCGCCGCCGAGCGACTGCTCGGCTGACCGGCTGACGCCACCCAGAGGGCCCGCCGGCGGAACCAACACCGCACCCCCGGCGGAACCAACCGCACGCCCCGACGAGGGTCACCGCACTCCCCGACGGAGCCAACCGCACGCCCCGGCGAGGGCCACATGCCCCGCGAAACCCGAGCCAGGAAGGGACATCGCCGCAGACCAGGACGAGAGCCGCAGACCGGAGCGGTCCATGCGCACCTCGACGCGTAACTACGCGCCCGTTGTGGTTGATAGGCGTCTCGTTCGCTCGGGCACGGAGCGAATACGCGCCTGTTGTGGTTGATAGCGGGCATCTCGAGAGCGGTCTTTCAACCCGAACTAGCGCGCATTGCGCCACCGACGAGAC
>JAQBEX010000170.1:0-5141 GCA_032123675.1 Actinomycetes bacterium | reverse complement strand
GGTGACCGTGACTGGGATGCTGGTACTGATTCGCTCGGGGAGCGATCCCGCCTACCTTCGCGCAGGCCGTACGCAGGCCCTCGAACGGCTCAGGCAGTTCGCCGGCTCGACGACGAGAGTGTGAGCTGGCCGCTCCATCCTTGCTCCGGTTGAGTCCGACGCGAGCCGTCACAACGGACCGATTCCGGGAATTCGATACGGCCCCACGGCCGCCGTCGTCGTGAGGCGCGCGCTTCGCGGCGGTATGCAGCAGGTGTTCGCGAGCCCGAAAGTGCTAGGGATGGGACGCTTGCTGGTGTATCCGGTCAGGAGGGCGCGATTGATGGAGTTGTTCACGCTTCGTGACGGGCGGAAGCTGGCATTTGACGACGTCGGGGATCCGGCCGGCTACCCGGTCGTGTGGCACCACGGTTCCATGACGTGCCGGCTGCTGCGGCACCCCGACGACTCGCTTGCAGCAGGGGCCGATCTCCGACTGATCTGTGTCGACCGTCCCGGATACGGTCACTCCTCGCCGCAGCCCGGGCGCACCCTGCAGGGCTGGGCCGACGACATCGAGGAACTCGCCGATCACCTCGGCCTGGGCCGCTTCGCTGTCGCCGGTGCCTCCGCAGGAGGCCCGAACGCGCTGGCCGTGGCCCACGGCCTCGGTGACCGAGTCAGCCACGGCGTCCTCGCCAGCTCCCTTGGCCCGCTCGACGAGCCCGAAGCGCTGGGCGATCTGGACCGCATGATGGCGCTACCGTTCCGGTTCCTTCGCTTCACGTGGGTCCTGCGACTCCTGCTGACATCGGCCGCCCGACAGGCCCGCACCAACCCGTCCACGTGGGTCGACCGGTGGGAACGCTCGTCCTCGCCCGCCGACCGCGCGGTGTTCGCCGACCCGGCGTTCCGCTCGATGCTGGAGCGTCAGACCCCCGAGGCCTGGCGGTCCGGACCCCGGGGACTGATCGACGACCTCGCGGCCATCTACGCGTGGGGCTTCTCACCGGAAGACGTCGACCAGCACGTAGACGTCTTCCACGGCGAGGGCGACACCACGGTCTCCCCGGCGATGGGCGTCCGACTGGCCGCCCGACTGCCCAACAGCGACCTGCACGCGATCCCGAACCAAGGACACTTGCTGTTCCTCGCCTCGTGGGACTCGATCATGCATGCGCTGGCCCAAGGTCAACTGCTGGCGTGACTGGGCGGCCCTCCGCCGCGACTGGCGGCTGGCGAAGTCCGGGTCGCCTGCAACCTGCCTCGCGCGCTGGGGGGAAGGCACCCTGGGCCATGGTGACCACCACCTGACCGCTGGCCCCATCCGACTACCACCATCCGAGGAACCAGGAGAAGCCGGGCAGGCTGGCAGGACCGGCGCGCCTACCCGAAGCGCTACGCGCAACGCTCTCCGCAACAGCTCCGCGCCACTCAGCGATCAGCGTGGTGGACGGAGGAGCACTCCGACACCGCGTCCCAAGGAGCGCTATGCCGCCTGCACCCCAAGTGCGCGATGGGCGGCGGTAGGCAGCGCCGCTGACCGGGACGGTACGCGGCTATGCCGCGGAGGCACCGCGTTCGGGATGAGCCCCCGGGCTGGCCGGAGCTACGGCGTGGCGCGTTCTGCGATGTAGACCAGGAATTCGTCGGCGGGACTGGGCTCCCGGTCGTTGTACTGCCCGCGCACCTGCACCGAGGCGAACCCGGCGCGTTCGAGCATCATCACCAGCTCGCCTTGGAAGTACAGGTTGGAAGTCAGCACGCGGCGCTCCTCAGCGATCAGCGTCCCGCCGCGCCACTGGCTGGCGTGGATCTCGAACGCCGCCTGTTGGGTCACCGGGTCCAGGCTGAGCATCCGCGACGCCAGCGCGTACTCACAACCATCCGCAGCTAGTCTCCGATCGCCGGGCGGGGGCTCGGGTTCCGGCAGCGCACCGGATCCCTGCGCCACCCAGTATGCCCAGTAAGTCGCATCCGAGTACGGCACCTCGTTGTCCAGGACCAGTCGACCCCCCGGCTCAAGGTGGTCAAGAAGACGACGCAACGCCTCCTGGTCCTGCTCCCGCGTCGATCCCAGGCCGAGGCCACCGCAGACGATGATGGTCCGATACCGACGAGGCACATCCAGTTCGTGCATGGCCTGGCAGTACAACTGCGGCTCCCGGCCGACCGCCTGTGCGGCTCCCCGGCACAGCCTGATCATGTCCGGTGAGACATCGCAGCCATCGACGTCCAACCCGGCCGCCACCCAGGGAACGAGCAGCCGGCCAGTGCCACACGCGACGTCCAAGGCCGGCTGGCCAGCCTCGACGAACTGCCGGAAGTAGTCGATCTCAGGACCCGAGTCACGGAACAGCGACCACCACCGGGCCACCAGCCCGTGGTGCCAGCTCCTCGGCTCAACAGGACTCACTTCGACATCACCAGCCCTCCGCTCACGCGCCGGCGATCCGACCGTCGCCGACACCAGGCCCTGCCACCCATCACCGCGTGGCCGAAGACGCGCGTTCACGAACCCAACCTGCTTGAAGCGACGATCCTGCGCAACCCAGGCCGGCGTCGACGAGGCTACGCAGCCTGTACCCGAACAAGTGGGCTCACCGACACCAATCTCGAGCAACGCGAACTGAAGCGCCCCAACCGCGCGGCGCCGCACATCCAGTGGGGTGCTTTGATGCCACCTCCTTCCGGGCAGTGATACCTGCCCCAAGGTGCGCGAAAGCGGCGGAAGGACCGTCCTACGCGGCCGGCGTCTGGATCAGGGATCCGCCGATGAATCGGCGACGACTACCGCGACGCGGCGCCTCCTCTGGTGAGCGCAGTGCCGTGGCTACGAATTCGTGGCTACGCTTGCGTCATGAGGGAGGCGAGCGTCGCGACGTTGCGGCTGCGTTCTGCCCTCGAGTCGCACCGGAGTCGCATCGCCGAGCTGCTGGACCAGTACGGGGCCACCAACCCACGCCTGTTTGGGTCAGTGGCCCGTGGCGACGCTGGCGAGGACAGCGATCTCGACCTTCTCGTCGACCTGGTTCCCGGCGTGGGCAACGAGTTGCTGCGTGTCTCCGGGCTCGCTGAGGAATTGAGCGAGTTGCTGGACGTCCGAGTCGATGTCGTGGCGGCAACGTTGCTGCGAGACGAGGTCTCGGCCAGCGCACTGGTAGATGCGGTGGCCGTGTGAGCCGCGCGGACGGCGAGCGTTTGAAGGACATCCACGCCGCAATCGCTCGTTGCATGGCCTACCGCGACCACCTTGACTCGGCAGAACTCGGCGAGATGGCCTACGACGCCATCCTGCGCAACCTTGCAGTCATCGGGGAGGCGGTCAAGGCGTTGCCGGATGACTTCAAGCGAGAGCATGCAGACATTCCGTGGCCCTCGATTGCCGGACTGCGGAATGTGGTCGTCCACGAGTACTTCCGCGTCAATCCGGACATGATCCGGGACATCGTCGACAACCAGTTGGCGCCGCTGCTGGACGACATCGGCTAGACGAGAGATCGAGTCTGGAGCAGCGCGCATTTCGCGGCGCATCGCATCGGGCGCCGCGACACCGGGACTGTAGACCAAGTGGTGCAGCCGCGACACCGGGACGGTACGCGGCGGTGTGGGGCACATTGGGAGCGCGCCCGGGATTGACCCGGGGCTCGCGGTCCTGACGATTGTCCGGTCGTTCCGGAAGCCGAATCTGGCGGTCACCATCGACCGGGTGGCTACTCTCGCGTCCATGACGGTCGGCCGCTCCGTGATCCGGGTCACGGCGATGAAGTCGGCTTCACCTCGCAAACACAACGCGACTCCCTGTCGCACCAGAGATGACGTCGCGCCGACATCTTTTCAGGTATCGTTGTCCTATGGATGAGTCCGAATCCGGTGCGCTGCGCAGGACGCGTGTCGCTGCGGGGTTGAGTCAACGCCATCTGGCGGCACGCGCCGGCACCACACAGGCCATGGTCGCCAGGTACGAGTCGGGTGAGGCCTCCCCGACGGTCGCCACGCTTCGCCGGCTGCTGGCCGCGTGCGGACAACGCCTTGACCTGGGCACCAGCCCGATGGGCCCAGCGCTGCAGGGCCCGATCGGCCATCGCGTGGATCGCAACCGCAAGCAGATCCGGCGCCTGGCCCGGCAAGCGGGCGCGCGCAACGTCAGGGTGTTCGGGAGCGTGGCACGCGGAGACGAGAGCGAGGGATCCGATCTGGACCTCCTGGTCGACTTCCCCGTCCGACAGCGTGGCCTCCTACCCCTGGCTGACTTGGCCGATCGCATCTCCGAGTTGCTGGAGCTCCCCGTGGACGTCGCCGCCGAAGACGCCCTGGCCCCGGAAGTCGCAGCTCGCGCCAGGGAAGACGCGGTGTCCCTGTGACCCGAGGCCCCGAGCAACGCCTCGACGACATCGAGGACGCCATCACCCGGATCCGCGCCGGTATGGCCGCACTCGACTCCGGGGTCCCCGAGCCGCAAGCCGACCTGGCGCGTGACGCCGTCCTCTACCGACTGCTGGTCATCGGGGAAGCCGCCAAGGCCCTCCCCGACCCGGTACGCGACTGCGTCCCAGACCTACCGTGGCGCAACATCATGCGCCTGCGCGACCTGCTGGCCCACCACTACCACCGGGTCGACGTGGCCATCATCCACGCCACCTGCGACGAACCCCTCACCGCACTGAACGACGCGCTACCCGAGTTGCGCACGGCCGCCGCCACATTGCATCCCGGTCGCTGACCGGACTCCAAATCCCATCCCAATAGGCCGATTCTGGGCGCTCAGGTGACCGCCCCAGCGTGCGCGATAGGCGGCGGTAGGCAGCGCCGCTGACCGGGACGGTACGCGGCGCAAAGACGCACCCGAGTCCAACAGGAGCGTGGCGTGGCAGCGCGTCTCACGCAACGGTGATCGTCTTGGGTTCGGCTGATGGATGCGCGAGAGGCGGCTAGGCAGGTGGCTGCTGGGTGCGCGCGATGAACTCCCGGGCGTCGGCTGCGAAGCGTGGGCTGGTGATGGCTCCGAAGTGGTTCGTGTTCTTGTAGAGCCTCAGCGTGCAGTTCGGGATGAGTTCAGCGGCCTTCTCGACTTCCTCCGGGGTGGAGTACACGTCCTTGTCCCCGACGACCAGCAGAACCGGAACGCGGATGCTGGGCAGGACCTGCTGTGGGTCGAATGT
>JAQBEX010000169.1:0-29998 GCA_032123675.1 Actinomycetes bacterium | reverse complement strand
CCGTGGTGGGGGAGTTGGACGTGGATCGCTCGCACGCCGCAGTGCTCGCCGCGCTCGTGGAGCGCATCCGGTCCGACGCCTCGCGCCGGGACCTCGCGCGAGTTGTCGTCATGGCGCACGCCTTCGTGACCGGTGGCTCGGCCTGTGAATCCGAGCGGGAGATCCGCGTCGGCGGCGTCGGTGACACCCCGGCCGATGTCTTCGCTGGCGTCAGCTACGTGGCACTCGGGCACCTGCACGGGCCCCAGGAGGTTCGCCTGGCCGGCTCAGCGACTGTCGTCGAGTACTGCGGGTCACCGATCGCCTTCTCCTTCTCGGAGCGGGATCACACGAAGTCGGTCACGGTGGTCGACATCGATGCGGCTGGCGCCGTTGCCACGAGGCGCATTCCGACGCCCGTCCCGCGCCCGCTGGTCCAGGTGCGTGGCCGCCTTGATGATCTGCTCGAGCGAGCACGGGGGGACCTGGCCGGCCTGGCTGAGGCGTGGGTGAAGGTGGTACTGACTGATCCCGGCCGGCTGGCCAACCCGATGGAGCAGCTGCGCACTGCGTGGCCGCACACGCTTGTTCTTGAGTTCGCACCCGACCGCCCCGACCGGGAGCTCGGACTGACGCGCATCTCCGAGGCGAGTGACCCCAGCGAGATCTGCGCGGAGTTCGTGGCCACAGTGTCTGGCGCCCCGCCCAGCAGCAGCCAGCGGGATGTCCTGACCGAGGTCGTGCTGGCCGCTCAACGGGTCGAGGTGCTGTCCTGATGCGGCTGCACTCATTGCGGATGCACGCGGTCGGCCCCTTCGCCGACGAGCAGGTCATCGACTTCGATCGGCTTGGATCCGGTGGCCTGTTCCTGTTCGAGGGCCCCACAGGGGTCGGCAAGTCAACCATCCTCGACGCGTTGACCTTCGCGCTCTACGGCGGCTTGGCCTCAGAGGCCGGGGACCCCGCTCGGATGCGCTCGGACTTCGCTGGCCCGGACGACCAGCCCCAGGTCCAGCTGGAGTTCTCGGTCCGGGGTGGGCGGCACCGGATCACCCGGTCGCCGGAGCACGTACGGCCCAAGAAGCGCGGCACTGGCGTGACCAAGGAGAAGGCCAGCGTCCACCTTGAGCGGCTCGTCGGTGACCAGTGGGACAGCCGGTCGCACGCCAAGGACGAGGTCGGCACGATCATCGGCGAACTTCTGGGCCTGACCCGCGAGCAGTTCAGCCAGGTGGTCCTGCTCCCGCAGGGGGAGTTCGCAACCTTCCTTCGTGCGGGCGACGACGAGCGCAGGGAACTGCTCGGCAAGCTGTTCGGCACCCAGTTCTTCCGCCGGATCACCGAAGGACTCCAAGCCCGCGCCCAGGAGGCGACCCGCACATTGCAGGCAGCCGACGCCGAACTGCGTGCGCGACTGGCCGCGGCCTGCGAGGCCGCTGGCCTCGAGCGTGACCAGCATGTCGCCCTCGCCGGCGCTCCCATCGACGAGGGTCTCGACGCACTGGCTGTCCTCGACGCCGAGTTGACGCGGCGTGCCCAGGACGCCGATGTCGCCGCCACGGCGGCCGACGGTGCCCAGCGTGGGGCACGAGAGTCGTTGGTCCAGGCGCAGGAGGTTACTGCTCGATTGGCGCAGCGCGCCGCGCTGGAGGCCGCACTCATCGAGGCCGAGGAGCAACGGCCAGAGCACGAGGCTCGTCGGCGCAGGGCTGTTCGGGCACGACAGGCCATCCCGGTGCGCCCGCTTGTCGACATCCTCGACAGGGCTGCCGAGCAGGCCGAGCACCTGCGCCTGGCCGTCGTCGCAGCCAGTCCTGGCGGCGTGCCAGAGGCGGAGCACCTCGAGGGTCATGGCTGGCAGGCGTTGACCCGCCAGTCCGCCTCGGCACGCACTGCCGCCGGGGAGATCGCCCACCTGGTGCTCGTCGAGGACGATCTCGCTGCTGGCCGGGATCAACTGGCGCAGCACCGTGCCCACGTTCAGGACCTTCAGGCATCCTGGGAGGGCGCTCACACCCGGGCGAGCCAGCTTCCCGACGAGGTCGCCGCGGCCCGCGGGGAACTCGCCCGTGCTCAGCAGCGTGTTGCCTCGGCTGCCCAGGCTCGTGCGGTTCTCGACGCAGTCTCCGGGCAGGCCCAGGCTGCCGGACGTGTCGCTGACCTGACGCTGGGCCTGGAGGAAGCCCGGGTGGCGCGCCGATCAGCCCGTCGGGCGCACGACGAGGCACACGACCTGCACGGGCTGCTCGTCGACCAACGTCTCGCCGACGTGCGCGGCGAGCTTGCCGCCCGCCTGGTGTCTGGGGACCCCTGCCTGGTCTGTGGGGCTCAGGAGCATCCGGCTCCCGCGACGTGGGTGGTGGCCGGGGTGTCCGAGGAGCAGGTTCGGCAGGCAGCTGCGCGACGGGACGACGCCCGGGTGCTCCTGGATGGCGCTGAGATGGCCCTGGTGCGCGCTGAGGCGCAGTTGGAGCACGCCGTCACCGCTGCCGGGGGTCGTTCGGCTGAGCAGTGGCAGACCCGGATCGCCCACCTGGATGCCGAGGTCGACGCGGGGGAGCGGGCTCAGGAGGCGTTGGCGGCACTGGCTGAACGCGTGACCCAACTGGGCGCCGAGCAGGACGAGCTGGCCGGGCAACTGCTCCGCATCGCCGAGTCGCTCGCGGGCGCTCAGATGAAGGTCGCCCACGCGGCCGGAGAGCTGGCGGACCGCGAGGAACAGGTCGCAGCCGCTCGCGAGCAGTACGGCAGTGTCCGGGAACGTGCGGCCGCACTTGTCGCAGCCGCCGAGGGCAAAGAGGAACTCGGCGCTGCCGTCAGCGACCTGTCGACGGGTCTTGAGCACCTCGCCGCAGCCTGCGAACGAGCCCACGACGAAGCGATCTCCGCTGGTTTCGCTGATGTGCCGGATGCGCGCGCAGCCCTGCTCGACGCCACCGCCCTGGCGGAGTTGGAGCACTCGGTCGAGCAGTGGGAGGCGGCCATCTCGACTGCCCAGGCCCAACTCGGATCCGACGACCTGCGCAAGGTTGCGGGCGTCGATCCGGAGCAGGCCGCCGCGGACGCACGCGACGCCGCCGCCGAGCTCGAGCGAAGCACGGAGCAGGCCCGCCAGACCCAGCGCGCGGCGAGCGTGGCGACCCGGGCGTTGGAGCGGTTCGCGGAGCGGCTGGTGGAGGTCAGGCAGTGCGCTGAGCAGCGGGCCGAGCTGGCCGTCACGGGCAAGGAGCTTCTCGACCTCGATCAGTATGCCCGGGGCATGGCCGGCAGCCCCCGGATGAGCCTGGTCACGTTCGTCCTTCGCTACTGGTTCGAACAGGTTGTGGCCGCCGCGAACCTGCGGCTGGCGTCGATGTCGGCCGGCAAGTACGAGCTGCTCCGGGTCGATGAGGCGGCTCGCAAGGACGCGCGGGTCGGGCTGGGCCTGGCCGTCCTGGACCGACACACCGGCCGCGAGCGCAGCCCCGCCACCCTGTCCGGGGGAGAGACCTTCTACACGTCGTTGGCGCTCGCACTTGGGCTGGCCGACGTGGTCGTGGCCCAGGCCGGTGGAGCGCAGCTGGACACCTTGTTCATCGACGAGGGGTTCGGCAGCCTCGACCCGGACACCCTCGATGACGTCATGGGCGTGATCGACGAGCTCCGCGGCAACGGTCGGGTCATCGGGATCGTGAGTCACGTACCGGAGCTCAAGGAGCGGATTGCCGAGCGGTTGACCGTCCGCAGGGCCAGGCCGGACGGGCCCTCAACGGTGGCCGTGCGAGCCTGACCACGACGGCGCTGCGCACTCGTCGGCCGCCGGTCCGTCACCGGGAGCACTGGGCTCGCGGACCGCCCCGGCCGGGGTTCGACCGAGGGCCTAGGGTCAGGCGCACGGCAATCCATCGCGAAGGACGGTCCCGACCATGTCGTACTCCAACCAGCGCGCCTGGCGTGAGATCCAGGCATTCCTCCCCGGCGAGTACCGGCTGGAATCGGGCCAGGAGCCCGCGGAGGAATGGTGGGCCTGGAACGGGCATGACATCCATCTGGACTGCTTCCGGGATCCCGACGCCCCTGCCAAGGTCATCCTCTTCCAGGGCGTGGGCACGAATGGGAGGCAGCTGACAACAATCCTGGGCGCCCCACTGCACCGTCGCGGTCTGGAGACGATCGCCGTCGACATGCCTGAGTACGGCGTCACGCGTGTTGCCCCGGGGGCGACTGTGCGCTACGACGACTGGGTACAGGCAGGCGTCGACCTGGTCACCGCAGAGCTGGCTCGCGACGACCGGCCCATCGTGCTCTACGGCCTGAGCGCCGGCGGGATGCTGGCCTACCACGTCGCGGCGGTGACCGAGCGGGTCGCGGGCATCGTGGGCATGTGCTTCCTGGACCAGTCCGTGCAGCAGGTCGCTGATGAGACCGCGCTCAACCTGGCCATGAGCCGGATCGGCGCACCGCTGGTGCAGGTGGCGGCCCGGACACCACTGTCCGGACTGAGGCTGCCCATGCGGGTCGCCAGCAAGATGCACACCCTCGTCAACGACAGGGCGGCCCTCAAGACCTGCCTGCGGGATCCCACATCGGCGGGCAACTCGATGACGATGACGTTCCTGGACTCGTACATCGCGTATCGGCCGGCCGTCGAGCCGGAGGAGTTCGACGTGTGCCCGATCCTCCTGACGCAGCCCGGCGAGGACCGCTGGACGCCGCAGCACCTGTCCGACCTGTTCGTGGAGCGGATCCACAAGGTTCCCGTGGAGACTGTTGTGCTTCAGGGTGCCAGTCACTACCCGATCGAGCAGCCCGGCCTGGACCAGCTCGTCGATGCTGTGGAGTCGTTCGTCGGCCAGCAGGTGGCCTCATCCGGGTGAGCCGTCGCCGGCGCCGACCCGGCTAGCCCAGCACGAGCGCTGTGCCGGGATCGGCCATGAAGTCGGCGACCTCGCGCAGGACCCGCGACCCCAGGGCGCCGTCGACGACCCGGTGATCGAAGGACAGTGCGAGGGTCAGCACGTCGCGGACCTCGACCCGGCCGTCCACCACCCACGGCCGGGGCAGCACGCGTCCGAGCGCCAGGATGGCAACCTCGCCCGGGTTGAGGATCGGCGTCCCACCGTCGACTCCGAAGACCCCGACGTTGGTGATCGTGATCGTCGAACCCGTCAGGTCCTCTGGTCGGGCGCGCCCCGAGCGGGCGGTCTCGACCAGTCGGGCGAGCGCGTCAGCCATGCCGCGTAGGTCCAGCGCCTCGGCCCCTGTGATCCGGGGAACGACCAGACCTCGGGGGGAGTCCACGGCGATCCCCAGATGCACGCTGCGATGGACCAGCAGGTTCTCGCCCGGCTCGTCGAGGCTCGCGTTGATCGTCGGATGCTCACCAGCAGCCCGGACCAGGCCAAGTGCGGCGAAGGTCAGGGGGGTGATCGACAATCCCGCGGCGTCCTCGCGTGCGCGCACCCTGCGGATCATGGAGGTCATCGCCGTGACATCAACGTCGACCCACTCGGTCACGTGTACGGCAGTGAACGCCGAGGCCGTCATCGCGCGGGACATCATCCGCCCGACATGCGTCAGCGGCACGACCTCGGCGCCCGCCAGATCCGCCGGTCGATCGACCCCCGCATCGGCTCGCGGGAGCATCGGAGGCGGAGCTGGGGCCCGGACGGCACCAGCAGTCCGGGCCACGCCCGCGGCGCTGGCCACGTCGTCATGGGTGATGGTGCCATCCGGTCCGGTCGGCACCACCTGCGTGAGGTCGACGTCGAGGTCCTTGGCCAGCCGGCGGACCGGCGGCTTGGCCCGTACGCCCTGCGCGCCGAGCCGGCTCTCCACGGCCCGGCCGAGCTCGAGCCCGCCGTGCCGGACCGGTCGAGCGGTCTCACCGGGCGGCCCAGGCTCGACATGGTCCACCCCGTGCGGGGTCCGGCGCGGCCGGCGCACAGGCACCTGATCAGCCTTCACGCCGTATCCGACCAGCACGGCCGTACGCGTGCCCGCTCCCGCTTCCGGCTCGTCGTCGGCAGGGGTGCCCGACGAGCGCGGGGGCGCCGGCTCAGTCCCAGTCCCGGTCATGGATGCACCGTCGTCGGGGATCTCGATCGCGTCCGCATCGCCGAGTGGGGACTCGCGGCCGTCCTCGATCCTGATGATGGGTGTTCCGACCGGGACCATCTCGCCCGATTCGGCCAGCAGCGCGATGACCTCCCCGGCGTAGGGGCTGGGCAGCTCCACGGCCGCCTTGGCAGTCTCGACCTCCAGGAGGATCTGGTTGATCTCGACCCTGTCGCCGACAGCGACCCGCCAGCTCAGCACCTCGGCCTCGGTCAGGCCCTCACCGGCGTCGGGCATCCGGAACTCGTGCAGCACGGTGCCTCCTCAGTAGGCCATGGCGCGATCGACCGCTTCGAGGATGCGGTCAAGGTCGGGCAGGTAGATGTCCTCGATGCGTGACGGCGGGTAGGGCGTGCTGAACCCGCCAACCCGCAGGACCGGTGCTTCCAGCTGGTAGAAGCAGGCCGTGCTGACCTCGGCGGCGATCTCAGCGCCGACACCGCCGACGACAGGCGCCTCGTGCACCACGACCAATCGGCCGGTCCGGCCCACCGACTCGAGGATGGTCGGCAGGTCCAGTGGCGCGAGACTGCGCGCGTCGATGACCTCGAGATCGCGCTCGGTATCGGCCTGCGCGGCATCGAGGCAGGTCCGCACCATCGGTCCCCAGCACAGCAGGGTGGCATCGTGGCCGCGCTTGACCACGCGCGCCCGGAACAGGTCGGGCAGTGGGGCCAGCGGGGCGCCCACGTTGACCTCGCCCTTGTCCCAGTAGCGCCGCTTGGGCTCGAAGAACATGATCGGATCCGGATGGGCGATCGCCTGGCGGATCATCATGAACGCGTCAGCCGGCGTGCTCGGCGTGACGATGCGCAGCCCCGGCGTGTGTGCGAAGTAGGCCTCCGGGGACTCCGAGTGGTGCTCGACGGCACCGATCCCGCCACCGTTGGGGACCCGGATCACCATCCGCATCGTCAGCGCACCCGACGAGCGCAGGTGCAGCCGGGCAACCTGCGTGGTGATCTGGTCGAAGGCCGGGAAGATGAACCCGTCGAACTGGATCTCTGCGACTGGTGCGTACCCACGCATGGCCAGGCCCACAGCGGTGCCGATGATGCCGCTCTCGGCCAGGGGCGTGTCGATCACGCGATCATCGCCGTAGGTGGCCTGCAGTCCGTCGGTGACCCGGAACACCCCGCCGAGTTGACCGATGTCCTCGCCCATCAGCAGGACCATCGGGTCATCGGCCATGGCCGCCGCGAGCCCGGTGTTGAGGGCCTTGGCCATCGTGAGCACGGCCATCTCAGCGCCCTCGCCCCGAGTCGGTGAAGCCGGCGAGGTAGGCGGTGAGCCACGCGCGATCGTGGTCGACCACCGGGTGGTCGGTCGCATACAGGTGGTCGAACATCGACGTCGGGCTGGGATCGGGCATCGCGCGGCACGCGGCGCGCATGTGCTCGCCCAGGGCGTCGGCCCGGGCATCTACCTCAGCCAGGAACGTGGGATCGGCGATCCCGGATCGGGAGATGTGCGCGCGCACGCGTTCGATCGGGTCCTTGAGCTTCCAGGCCTCGCCCTCGGCCGTTGTCCGGTAGCGGGACGGGTCGTCGGAGGTGGTGTGCGCACCCATGCGGTAGGTGAACGCCTCCACCAGCGTTGGTCCCTCGCCCCTGCGGGCGCGCTCGAGGGCCCAGGTCACCACGGCCTCCACGGCGAGCACGTCGTTGCCGTCCACGCGAAGGCCCGGGAAGCCGTACCCGGCCGCCCGCTTGAACAACGGGATCCGGGTCTGGCGCTCCAAGGGTTCGGAGATCGCCCACTGGTTGTTCTGGCAGAAGAAGACCACCGGCGCGTCGGCCACCGCGGCGTAGACGAAGGCCTCGGCCACGTCACCCTGCGAGGAAGCCCCGTCGCCGAAGCAGACCAGCACCGCATCATCGGTCCCGTCACGCTGGATGCCCATGGCGTAGCCGACGGCGTGCAGCGTCTGGTCGCCGATCACCACGGTGTACAGGCTGAAACCGTGCTCCGCGGGGTCCCATCCGCCGAGGGTCGTGCCCCGGAACAGGCCCAGGAGCGTGGCCGGATCCACTCCGCGCACGTAGGCCATGCCGTGCTCGCGGTAGGTCGGGAAGATCCGGTCGGTGGGCCGCATCGCCCGGGCGGCGCCCACCTGCGCGGCCTCCTGCCCCTGACACGGTGCCCACAGCCCGAGCTCACCGTGACGCTGCAGCGCCGTGGCCTCAGTGTCGAGGCGGCGGACCATCACCAGGTCGGTGTACCGGTCGCGCCACTGCTGGTCGGTCAGGGTCAGCCCATGATCCGGATGCTCGCTGAGCAGCCCCTCGGGGGTGAGCAGCTGGATCAGGTTCGGCCCTCCGTCGATGGCCACCGCTGTGGGCCTCCTCCCGGGCGATCAGCACGACGAGGATGCGCCCGCGGTATCCCCGCCTCTCGCGCAGCATTGCAGGAGAAGCCCGGCGAAGCCCGGCGAGGCCCAGCGAGGCCCAGCGAGGCCTGGCGAGGATCCGATCATGTGGGTGCGAACCATCGCGCCGTCCCGCCGACCGCCCGCTCGGTCAGCCGACCGCGGGCAGCCAGTCGACTCGGCCCTCCAGCAGCGCGTAGCCGATGAAGGCCACGATGTCGATCAGGGCGTGGGCGACGATCATGGGCAGGACCCGGCCCCATCGCACGAACAGCCAGCCGAAGAGCCCACCCATGGCGATGTTGCCCAGGAGCCCGCCGATGCCCTGGTACAGGTGGTAGCTGCCGCGCACGAGGGCGCTGGTGGCGATCGTGGCCCACGGGCCCCAGCCCAGTTGCGTGAGTCGGCGTATCAGGAACCCGACGACGATCACCTCCTCGACGACGGAGTTCTGCACTGCGGCGCCGATCAGCACCGGCCAGCGCCACCACTCGGATGGCAGGGCCTGGGCGACGACCGCGAGGTTGGCCCCGGACTGGTAGGCAACCAGGTAGCCGACCAGCCCGATGCCACCCACGACCGCGGCCAGCCCCGCCCCGCGGATCAGATCGCGAGCCGGCTGCGTACGGTCGATCCCGAGTGACCGCAGGCCCTCGCCGGAGCGCACCAGGAGGTACCAGACCAGGGCCACCGGGGCCAGCGCGAAGGCAATGCGCATCACCTGGCGTACCAGGTCCAACAGGGGCCGGCCGGGGGCCAGTGAGTTGTTGAGCACCGTTGACTGCCCCGACAAGGGCGTGCCGC
Organism: Actinomycetes bacterium; assembly: GCA_032123675.1. Classification (GTDB taxonomy): domain Bacteria; phylum Actinomycetota; class Actinomycetes; order S36-B12; family CAIYMF01; genus Prado023. Next base: position 20,751 of record JAQBEX010000169.1, on the reverse strand, counting down.
TGGTGAGGTCGGCCAGGAAGCTGACGATCGAGTACGCACCGGAACGACCCAGGGACAGGGCCAGGACGATCACGATCTCCGCGACGATCATCGCGCGGGTCAGCCCCGGGGGGCGAACCCCCCGCTGGCCCACCCCGGGTGTCACTGCGGGACGTCCAGCAGCGGTCCGGGTGGCGCGTGCAGTGACACGGGCATCAGCGCGTGGCGGGCGGCGCTGATGTTGAGCCGCGGATCGTCGGGGCCGGTCCCCAGGCTGGCCCGGGCAACCTCGTACACGGCCGTGGTCTGGGTGGCCACGGTGCCCCAGCCGTAGTCCGACCGCACAGCGGCCCGGGCCCGATCGGCGCGTTCCCGCGTCGCCTGCGGATCGGCAAGGGCGCGGTCCACGGCCCGCTCGAGGTTCGCAGCGTCCCCGGGAGTGAAGGTCAGGGCCAAGTCGTCGTCGCCGGCGAACTCGGCCAGTCCCCCTGCTCGGGCGACCACCAGCGGCGTCCCGATCGTCGCCGCCTCCAGGGCAACCAAGCCGAACGGCTCGTACAGGCTGGGGGTGACTGCCAGGTCGGCAGCAGCGACGATCGCGCGCAGGTCCGCCTCGCTGACCCAGCCGAGGAAGCGCACCGAGCCGTTCAGTCCGAGTTGACCGGCCTGCCGCTGCAGCTCGTCGAGGTAGCTCCCGCGGCCCGCGACGAGCAGTCGGATCCCGGGGTAGGACGCCCGCAGGGCAGGCATTGTCGCGAGCAGCGTCTGCACACCCTTCTCCCACTCGGCCCGTCCGGTGCAGGCCAGCAGCGGGCCCCCGTGGGCATGCTCGGCGCGGACCCGGTCCGCTGCTCCCGGTGCAGGTTGCCAGTCCGCCGGCGTGATCCCGTTGGGCACGACATGGGCCGAGCCCACGCCGAACAAGGTGCGCAACTCGTCGCGCATCGCCTGTGAGCACGCGATGAGAGCATCGGACGTACTGGCCAGCCACCCCTCGATCCCGTGGATCGCCACCGACAGGTCGGTGGTCACCCAGCCCCGGTGTCGGCCAGCTTCCGTTGCGTGGATCGTCGCGGTCAGGGGCGCCCCCGACCGCCTTCGCAGGGCCACAGCCGCGTGGGCGACCATCCAGTCGTGGGCGTGGATCACGTCCGGCTGCCACCGGGTGAACAACTGGTTGCCCTCGCCGGTGAACTCGCACTCCATCTCAGCGACGTGCGCCAGCAGGTCGCGGGGGTCATGAGTGGTGCTGTCCACCGAGGCCCGGATGACGTGCACCGGCCCGGACGACCCCAGCGGGACCCGCGCAGGGGCTGCGGAGTTCGGCGCCTGGGTGATCACCACGACGTCGTGCCCGCTGGCCGCCTGTGCGCCGGCCAAGGAGTGGACATGGCGACCCAGCCCGCCGAACATCACCGGCGGGTACTCCCAAGTCAGGTGCAGGATGCGCATGGCGCATGCATCGTAGCGCTGATCCGGGCTTCCGGAGAGCGCTATCCCGACGCGCCGTCCGCGTCGGTGCCCCGGGAGGGGCTGCAGCACGTGGGAGCCGCTCGATCGGTCAGCGGGACCTTCGGCCTGTCGGCTCGGGTCGGGGGGCTGCATGAGCACCGGCGCCGGGTGCCTAGGATTGACCCGATCGGCAGCACTTGTTACCCGCGGGTAGCATGTAGCCGCGGGCGGCGGATCGCCCAGCAGATCGTACGAACTGGCCACCGGAGCCCTCTCGGGCGCTCCGGGTGATGAGAGAGGTCGACGACGCGACCATGAAGATCGTTGTCTGTGTGAAGCAGGTCCCGGATAGCTGGGCGGAGAAGACTCTCAGCCCCGCCGACAACACGTTGGATCGCGGCTCGGTGGATGCCGTGATGAACGAGATCGACGAGTACGCCATGGAGGAGGCGCTACGCCTCAAGGAGGCCAACGGCGGCGAGGTCGTGGTGCTGTCGATGGGGCCGGATCAGGCCACTGACACCATCCGCAAGGCCCTGTCCATGGGCGCCGACGCGGGTGTGCATGTCCTCGACGACGGGCTGCACGGCTCGGATGCCGTGGCCACGTCGCTCGCCCTGGCGAAGGCCATCGAGGGCCAGGGCGCCGACCTCGTGCTCCTGGGGTGCGAATCGACCGATGCGCGCATGTCGGTCGTTCCCGCCATGGTGGCCGAGCGGCTCGGACTGCCGCAGTTGACGTTCTGCAACTCCGTTGCTGTGGACGGCACGAACGTCACCACCAATCGGGTGACCGAGTACGGCTACGACGTCGTGGAGGCCACTCTGCCGGCCGTGGTCAGTGTCGTCGAGAAGATCAACGAGCCCCGATACCCCTCGTTCAAGGGGATCATGGCCGCCAAGAAGAAGCCGGTCGAGACCCTCGACCTGGCCGGTCTGGGCATCGACGCGAGCAGCGTCGGCCTGGGCGCTGCCTGGTCGGCCGTCGAGGAGGCAGCCGCTCGGCCCCCCAAGGCCAAGGGCACGGTCGTCGAGGATGACGGCAACGGTGGCGTGGCCATCGCAGATTTCCTGTCCGCGCAGAAGTTCATCTGAGGAGCCCAGCAATGGCTGAAGTACTTGTGCTCGTCGAGCATGTCGACGGCGATGTGAAGAAGGTCACCTACGAGCTGCTGGCCCTTGCCAAGCGCATCGGCGAGCCGGCGGCTGTGCTGATCGGCTCGGGCGCTGACGCAGCGATCCCCGGTCTGGCCGAGCATGGTGCGGCGACGGTCTACGTCGCCGACGCCGACGAGCTCACCGCCCACCCGGTTGCGCCCAAGGCCGAGGTGCTGGCCAAGTTGGTGGCTGAGAAGTCCCCGGCAGCGGTCCTCGTGGCCAGCAGCGCCGAGGGCAAGGAGGTCGCTGCGCGACTGGCGATCAAGGCAGGCTCGGGGATCATCACCGACGCTGTCGATGTGGACGCCGACGGCACCGCGACGCAGTCGGTCTTCGGTGGCGCCACGGTCGTGAAGTCGAAGGTGTCGGTCGGCACCCCGATCATCACCGTCCGCCCAAACAGCACGTCGCCGGAGGCCGCCGCAGCCGCCGGCACCCGGGTCGATGTCACGGTCGAGCTCTCGGATGCCGCCAAGTTGGCAAAGGTCACTGACCGGGTGATTCAGGCCAAGGGCGGTCGTCCCGACCTCGCTGAGGCTGCTGTTGTCGTGTCCGGCGGCCGTGGCGTGGGCGGGGAGGAGGGCTTCGGTGTCATCGAGGCCCTCGCCGACTCGCTCGACGCCGCCGTCGGCGCCTCGCGCGCCGCTACCGATGCTGGCTGGTACCCGCACCAGTTCCAGGTCGGCCAGACCGGCAAGACGGTCGCACCGCAGCTCTACATCGCCAACGGAATCTCCGGGGCGATCCAGCACCGGGCCGGCATGCAGACGTCCAAGACCGTGATCGTGGTCAACAAGGACCCCGAGGCTCCGATCTTCGAGCTCGCCGACTTCGGCGTCGTCGGAGACCTCTTCACGGTGGTCCCGCAGCTGACCGAGGAGGTCGGCAAGCGCAAGGGCTGACCTGGAGAAGCGCTGCAGCGGGGCCCGCCCGAGAGGGCGGGCCCCGCTCTGCGTGGTGTGCAAGGCGCCGATGATCCTGGCCGGGCGCAGGCCGATCGGGGTGGTCCGCACCTTGGTCCGGATGCCGCGCGTGAGGTGGCGGTCGTCAGGTGCCGCTGAGCGCTGGACACTGTCCGAATGTCTGCACGTCGCACCCGTGCGGGTCGCGCGCGGCTCGGCCCTGGGCCAGCGAATGCCCCAATCCTTGGCGCGGACCTAGGATTGCCTTGATGCGCACCTACCTGGACCATGCGGCGACCACGCCGCTGCTCGACTGTGCGCGCGATGCGATGGTCGGGACCCTCGGCATGACCGGGAACGCGTCCTCGCTGCACGGGGCCGGCCGGGCTTCCCGGCGCCGTGTTGAGGAGTCCCGCGAGGTCATCGCCGGAGCCCTGGGGGTGGTCCCCAGTGAGGTGATCTTCACTGCCGGCGGCACCGAGGCAGACAACCTGGCGGTGAAGGGGCTGTACTGGGCCCGATCCGGCCAGGATCCGGAGCGGCGTCGGGTGCTGGCCGCACGGATCGAGCACCACGCTGTCCTGGACCCCGTCCACTGGCTGGGCGAGCATGAGGGCGCGGAAGTGGTGTGGCTCGACGTGGACCGCGAGGGTCGGGTCGACGCAGCCCAGGTCCGTGCCGAGCTGGAGGCTCATCCCGGGCGTACGGCGCTGGTCGCAGTCATGTGGGCCAACAACGAGGTCGGCACCGTCCAGCCGATCGCCGAGATCGCGGGCGCCTGCACGCGGGCGGGGGTTCCGCTGCACGTCGATGCTGTCCAGGCGCTTGGCTCGATCCCCGTGGACGCCAGCCTGCCGGACACGATGGCGATCTCATCGCACAAGCTCGGGGGACCGTTGGGTGTCGGTGCGCTGATCGCTCGGCGTGGGCTGGAGCTCACGCCGCTGACGCACGGCGGCGGACAGGAGCGTCAGGTCCGGTCCGGCACCCTGGACGTCCCGTCGATCGTCGGTTTCGCGGCCGCGGTCGACCATGTGCTCGGCGACATCGCGGCACGATCCGCCCGGATCCAGCTGCTCCGCGATGACCTGCTCGCCCGGATCCTCGCCGTGGCCCCCGGCTCGATCGTGAACGGCGCCCTCGGCGGCCCCGAGGCTCGGCTCCCGGGCAATGCGCACGTCTCCTTCCCGGGCTGTGAGAGCGATGCGCTGCTGATGCTGCTGGACGCGGCCGGGGTCGAGGTGTCCACCGGGTCGGCGTGCAGTGCCGGAGTGCCCGAACCCAGCCACGTGCTGCTGGGTATGGGGATCGATCCGGTCCGGGCTCGCTCCTCACTGCGCTTCAGCCTCGGCCACCCGACGACCCAGGAGGACGTCGACGCCCTGGTGGAGGCCCTGCCGGCCGTGCTGGAGCGGGCCGGACGCGCCGGGCAGATCCGGGTGAGCTCGCAGATGGCGGCCGCAGCCCGCGACGGAGCCTGAGATGAAGGTCCTGGCCGCCATGTCCGGAGGCGTCGACTCCGCAGTTGCCGCAGCCCGGGCCGTGGCCGCAGGCCATGAGGTCACCGGCGTGCACCTGGCGCTGTCGCGCAACCCGGCGTCCTACCGCTCCGGTGCCCGGGGATGCTGCACGATCGAGGACTCGCGAGACGCGTGGCGCGCCGCCGACATCCTCGGGATCCCCTTCTACGTCTGGGACATGTCCCAGGAGTTCGCCGCAGATGTGGTCGACGACTTCCTGGCTGAGTACGCCGCGGGTCGTACCCCGAACCCGTGCCTGCGCTGCAACGAGCGGATCAAGTTCGCCGCCGTGCTCGACCGCGGCCGGGCGCTCGGTTTCGATGCCGTGTGCACCGGACACTACGCCCGGCTGATCGACGGACCGGGCGGTCGCGAGCTGCACCGGGCATCCGACCCGGGCAAGGACCAGTCCTATGTGCTGGGCGTGCTCGATGCCGACCAGCTCGCTGGGTGCCTGTTCCCCCTTGGCGACTCGTTGAAGTCCGAGGTCCGGGCTGAAGCGGCGGCCCTGGAGCTGTCGGTGGCCAACAAGCCGGACAGCCACGACATCTGCTTCATCCCGACCGGGGACACGGCAGGATTCCTGCGCGACCGCCTCGGGGCAGCCCCCGGGGAGATCATTGCTGCCGATACCGGTGAGGTCGTGGGCACGCATGAGGGTGCCTACGCGTTCACCGTCGGTCAGCGGCGCGGGGTTGGCCTGGGTGTGCCCGCGTCCGACGGCGCCCGGCGCTACGTCGTCGATGTCGACATCAGCACCAGCCGCGTGCTGGTGGGTCCCGCTGCGATGCTCGACGTCGACCAGATCACCACCATCCGGCCCCGATGGTGCGGGCCGCGGTTGGACGAACCGGCGCACCTCGGCGTGCAGGTCCGCGCACACGGTGAGGAGATCCCCGCGGACGTGCGCCCCGCCGTCGATGGCTTCGTCGCCGACCTCGAGACCCCCCTGCGCGGGGTGGCGCCCGGGCAGGCCGCCGTGCTCTACGACGGGACCCGGGTGGTGGGGTCCGGCACGATCGCCCGCGGGGCGGCGTGAACGCAGGGCCACCGGCGGCCGACGGGGAGCGAGTCGGGGGCGAGCAGCGTGCCCGTCGGCTGCGGGCCGAGGCTGAGGGGGGGCCGGTGGCGGCCGACCCGGATGGGATCACCTCGCGTGCGCTGTCGATCGGCATCGCCGTGGGCGCGTACGCCGTGAGTTTCGGGGCTGTGAGCGTCGCAGCCGGCCTCGACGTGCCGCAGACCCAGGCCCTGTCCGTGCTCATGTTCACAGGCGCCTCGCAGTTCGCCTTCGTGGGGGTCGTGGCCGCCGGCGGCGGGCTGGTGGCTGCCGTGCTGACCGCCTGGCTGTTGGGTCTGCGCAATGGGCTCTACGCCCTGCACATGGCCACGGTGCTGTCCCCGCGCGGTCGTCCTGGTCAGCGGGTCACGGGTCTGCGCCGCCTCGGTGCCGCGCAGTTCACGATCGACGAGAGCACGGCCATGGCCATGACCTATGAGCCCGACGCCGACGCCTCGCGGCGAGCGTTCTGGGCGACGGGCTGGTCGGTGTTCCTCCTGTGGAACCTGGGAACGCTCGTGGGTGCCCTGGGCGCGGCGACCCTGAGCGACCCGACCGTCCTCGGCCTCGATGCGGCCATCCCAGCGGGATTCCTGGCCCTGCTGTGGCCACGGCTGGTCGATCGGTCCGCGTGGGTGCTGGCCGTTGTATCCGGCGTCCTGGCGCTCATACTGGCCCCGGTGCTCCGACCTGGCGTCCCGGTCCTGGCAGGTGCTGGCATCGCGGTGCTCGGTGCCCTGTGGCTCACCCGGGGCCGTGCTTCATGAGGGGGCGATCCTGATGTGGCCGGCGGTGCTGGCGGCGTCGTTCCTGGCCTTCGTGACCAAGTGGATCGGCTACCTGCTGCCGGAGGAGCTCCTGGAGCGGCCGCTCGTCCGTCGCGCCGCTGGGATGCTGCCGATCGCGCTGCTCTCCGCCCTGCTGACGATCCAGACCCTGTGGGGTCCCGACGGGTTCACCATCGACGCGCGCGCGGCTGGTGTGGCCGTCGCCGTGGTCGCGCTGCTGCTGCGCGCCCCGTTCCTCGTGGTGGTCCTCAGCGCCGCGGCGACGGCCGCAGTTCTCCGAGCCCTGGGCTGGGCGTGAGGCGCTCGCGTTCCGGACGTCGGCCTCGGTGGCGACCAGCGTGGCTCACCGCTTGCGTGTGTCGGCCGGGAAGTGCACACCGATCTGCGTGCGGGCCTCGTCAAGAATCCGGGTGACCTCGAGCGAGCGGGTCACCGGCCACACCGGCGACGGCTCCTCGCAGCGCACGCATGCGATGAAGTGCTCGACCTCGTAGCGCATGTGGTCCTGCGACTGCTCCCGGCTGAGGTCGGTGGTTGGGCCACCGCGCGGCGTGTGGCGCACCGTGGTGGGGACGCTGCAATCGTCGAACGTGATGACGCCGTCCTCGCCAGCGATCTCGGAACCGAGCCCGGTCGGTGCGATCTTGGAGTGCAGACAGGCCACCTCGAACCCGTCGTAGCCGAGCAGGATGGTTCCCTGGCCGTCGACACCGCTGGGCAGCATGAGGCCCGAGGCGTGCATCGATTTCGGGGTGCCGAACAGCAGCACGGACAGGGCAACGGGGTAGAAGCCGAGGTCCATGAGTGAGCCTGCGGCGAACTCCGGGTTGAAGGCGTTGGGCAGCTCACCGGACTTCAACCGGTCATAGCGTGACGAGTACTGGTCCTTGACCAGCACCACCCGGCGCAGCTGCCCGAGTTCCGGCACGCCAGCGCTGATGCCCTCCATGTTGGGTTCCCACGGCGACACGTAGGCCTCCATCAGGATCCTGTCGGCCTGCACTGCCGCCGCGGCCATGTCGTGGACCTCACGGGCGTTGGCCCCCAGCGGCTTCTCGACCAGCACGTGCTTGCCGGCGCGCAGCATCATGATCGCCTGCTCGGCATGCAGGGAGTTGGGGCTGGCGATGTACACGGCGTCAACCTCGTCGTCGGCCGCGAGGCTCACCAGGGACGTGTGCACCCGAGGAATCCCATGGTTGTCCGCGAACCGCTGACCCGTGTCGGCCGAGCGCGAGTGCACCGCGACGACGTCGAACCCATCGACTGTCCGGCCCGCGGTCACGAGCGCTCCGGTGATCCAGTTCGTGCCGACGACGGCGAAGCGGATGTGGTCCATGCGGCTAGGTTGCCATCCGGGCGGCCGGAATGGTGCCGCCGGCGATCGACCGGCAACAATGGCGGCGTGGACGTCGAGCAGAGCACCACCACCATCCCGGTCACGGGCGTCGGCTCGATGCCCGGTACCGATTCCGCCGAGTCAGCCAGGATCGTGGCCGGCGAGTTCGACGTCCCGTTCGTGGCTGAGCTGCCCGCCCGTGGGCCGGGCGCTGACATGATCGGACGCACGTTGGCGCTGGTGTCCGCGGCCACCGGGGACTTCGCCGCTGAGACCACACCTGACGGGTGGCGGCTGGCTGGTGGCCGGTCCGGTGCTGACCTGGGCCGGGCGATGCGACGCGGGGCGTCCTGGCTGGCTGAGGACCTCGACCAGCTCGAGCTCCAACTCGACGGGTTCACCGGACGGGTCAAGGTGCAGGTCACCGGGCCGTGGACCCTGGCCGCATCGGTGGAGGGCGTGCGCGGGACGCGGATGGTGGCTGATCAGGGGGCGTGCTCCGAGCTCGCCGTCGCGCTCGGTGAGGCTGTCGCGGACCAGGTGGCCGTGGTGCGCCGGCGGATCCCCGGGGCCGACGTGGTCGTGCAGGTCGACGAGCCCGGGTTGCCGATGGTGCTCGCGGGGCACATCCGGACCCCGAGCGGGCGTGGAGCGCTGCGGGTTCCGCAGGTCGCTGAGGTGGTCGCCGGGCTGTCGGCCGTCAGTGCAGCAGCCGGACCGGGGGCCGGCCTGATCGTCGCGCACTGCTGCGCCCGGGATGTGCCCTTCGACGTGCTGCGCCGGGCCGGATTCGGCGCGGTGTCCGTTGATGCCGCGATCCTCGGGCCGGCTGCTGATGCCGAGCTCGGCGCGTGGTGGGACTCGGGGTCGACCGTCGTGCTCGGGGTGGCGTCGGCGATTGACGACCCCCGGCGGACTCCCGAGGATCTGGCCCGACGAGTCTCCGGGCTGTGGGGCCGGATCGGCTTCGGGATGGCCGATGTGGGGCCGCGGACATGGCTGAGCCCCACCTGCGGGCTGGCCGGGGCCTCGCCGCAGTGGGCGCGCTCGGTCGGTGGGCTGCTTCGAAGCGCCTCGACGCTGCTGGAGTCCGCGTCGTGAGACCGGCGGCTGTCAGGCGTCGGCGATAGCCTGCGCTGCGTGAGGGACACTGACGCACGGGCCCGCTGGGTCGCGCTGGCCGAGCGGGTGGAGGCCGCCCGCGCGGCCTACTACCAGCGCGATGCTCCCGCGATCGCCGACGTCGAGTACGACGCCCTGTTCGCGGAGCTGGTTGCACTGGAGGCTGCTCACCCGGAGCTGGTGAGCCGCGACTCGCCGACCCAGTCGGTGGGTGGGGTGCGCGCGGAGATGTTCGATCCGGTGGAGCACCTCGAGCCGCTCTACTCCCTGGACAACGCGTTCACGCCGGAGGAGCTCGCGGCGTGGGCCGAGCGGGTCTCCGGTGCCGTGGGGAGGTTCCCCCCGGTCCTGTGCGAGTTGAAGATCGATGGGCTGGCCGTCGACATCGTGTACCGCGCCGGGCATCTGGAGTCGGTGGCCACGCGTGGTGATGGTCGGGTCGGTGAGGACGTCACCTACAACGCCCGGTTCATCCCGGCGATCCCCAGCAGGCTGGCCCCGACCGGAGACCTGTCCGTGCCTGAGCTGGTCGAGGCGCGCGGTGAGGTGTTCTTCCCGGTCGCTGACTTCGAGCGGATCAACGACGAGCAACTGGCCCTGGGTCGCTCCCCGTTCGCGAACCCGCGCAACACTGCGGCGGGCACATTGCGCCAGCGGATCGACCGTCGGGAGGAGGAGGTCGCGAAGGCCACCGCATCCCTGGCGGCCCTGCGTGCTCGCGGGGCCACGTCCGGCCAGGTCGAACGGGCCGAGGGTCGGGTGGCCCGCCTGGCCGCGGAGGTCGAGCGGGTCCGGTCGAACATGAGCCGGCTGGGCCTGACGGTGCACGGCGTGGGGGCCCGCGCGGGCCTCGAGGTCGCGACCCAGTCGCAGGGCTATGACGTCCTTGCCCAGTTCGGGCTGCCGACCTCCGACCGCGCCAGGGTCGTCAGCGACCTCGCCGAGGTCACTGCCTTCATCGAGTTCTACGCCGAGCACCGCCACGACGTCGAGCACGAGATCGATGGTGTCGTGGTCAAGGTCGACGACTTGGGCCTGCAGGCCGAGCTGGGCCACACGTCGCGGGCCCCGAGATGGGCGATCGCCGTCAAGTACCCGCCCGAGGTGGTCCGCACGCGGCTGCTCGACATCCGGGTCAATGTCGGGCGCACCGGGCGAGTCACCCCGTACGCGGTGATGGTGCCCGCGAAGGTGGCTGGCTCGACCGTCGAGATGGCCACGCTGCACAACGCGAGCGAGGTGGCCCGCAAGGGCGTCCTCATCGGCGACATGGTGTTCCTGCGCAAGGCCGGGGACGTGATCCCGGAGGTCATCGGTCCGGTCGTGGAGGACCGCACCGGCGCAGAACGCGCATTCGGGATGCCGACGCATTGCCCGGAGTGCGGCACGGCGCTGGCACCGGCCAAGGAGGGCGATGTCGATATCCGCTGCCCGAACACCCGCTCCTGCCCGGCCCAGTTGCGTGAGCGGATCTTCCACGTCGCCTCCCGGGGCGCGTTCGACATCGAGGGCCTGGGCTGGAAGGCCGCCGCCGCGCTGCTCGAGTCGGGGGTGGTGACCGACGAGGGCGACCTGTTCGGGCTCGACGCAGCAGCGCTGAGGACGGTTCCGTTCTTCACCCGCGCGGCCAGGGCAGGTGAGGTCGGCCCACAGCTGTCGGCCAACGCTGAGGTGCTGCTCGCGCAGTTGGAGAAGGCCAGGGCCCAGCCGCTGTGGCGGGTGCTGGTCGCCCTGTCCATCCGCCATGTCGGGCCGACAGCCGCACAGGGGCTTGCCCGTGAGTTCCAAACGCTCCAGGCGATCACCGAGGCATCGGTCGAGGAGCTCGCGGCCACCGAGGGCGTTGGCCCGATCATCGCCGAGGCGGTCATCGAGTGGTTCGCAGTCGACTGGCATCGCGCTGTGGTCGACAAGTGGCGGGCAGCCGGCGTCCGGATGGCTGATGAGGTGATCGAGGTCGGTCCGCAGCCGCTGGCCGGGCTGACGGTGGTGGTGACGGGCTCGCTGCCCGGGTACACCCGGGACAGCGCGGCCGAGGCGGTGACGTCCCGCGGCGGCAAGGTGGCGTCCTCGGTGTCGAAGAGGACTGACTTCGTGGTTGTCGGGGAGAATGCCGGATCGAAGGCTGACAAGGCGGTGGCACTGGCCCGGCCCGTCCTTGACGCCGACGGGTTCGCCGTCCTGCTCGAACAGGGGCCTGAGGCCGCCGTGGGAGTTGCCCGGGTGGGGGAGTAGGCCGCCGGCGGCTCTCCGTGTCAACCTCGGGGCGTCGGCTGTGGACAACGCGTTGCTGGATCTGCGGTCCGGTGCGAACCTACGGCTGCGCTGCGGGGGGCGCGGCAGGTGGGGGAGCGGTGGGCGGGTCGCCGGGGTCGGGGGAGTCCGAGCGGCCCGCCTGCACGCGTTTCGGGAGGTGACTGACCCGCACCTAGGATGTGGGCCATGTCTGAGAACCCATCGGCGATCACCCGCGAGCAGGTGGCCCACCTTGGCCGGCTCGCCCGGTTGTCGCTCACCGAGGACGAGCTGGACAACTACAGCGCCCAGCTCGCCGACATCCTCGCGGCGGTCGCCCGCGTCACCGAGGTCGCCACCCCCGACGTGCCGGCGACCTCCCACCCCATGCCCCTGGAGAACGTCTTCCGCGACGACGTCCCGAGCCCGAGCCTGACGCAGGCCGAGGCCCTGGCCGCGGCGCCGGCGGCCGAGGACGACCGCTTCCGGGTCCCGCGGATCCTGGACGAGGAGTGAGCCCGCAGATGTCCGACCTCGACCTGACCCACCTGACCGCATCCCAGATCTCCGAGATGCTCGTGAGCCGTGCCGTGTCGTCCCGCGAGGTCACGGCCGCCCACCTGGACCGGATCGCGGCCATCGACGCGGACATCCACGCCTTCCTGCACGTCGACATCGAAGGCGCCCTGGCCACGGCCGACGCCATCGACGGGGCGCGCGCCGCTGGCGAGGAACTCGGCCCCCTGGCTGGCGTGCCGCTGGCGCTCAAGGACATCCTGACCATGAAGGACGTCCCCACGACCTGCGGATCCCGGCTCCTGGAGGGCTGGCGACCGCCCTACGATGCGACTGTCACCCGGCGGCTGCGCGAGGCCGGGATCGTCATCCTCGGCAAGACCAACATGGACGAGTTCGCGATGGGCTCCTCCACGGAGCACTCCGCCTACGGGCCCACCCGCAACCCGTGGGACCTCGACCGGATCCCCGGCGGCTCCGGCGGCGGGTCTTCCGCGGCAGTAGCCTCCTTCGAAGCCCCGCTCGCGGTCGGCACCGACACCGGTGGGTCCATCCGGCAACCCGCAGCCGTCACCGGCACGGTCGGGGTCAAGCCGACCTACGGGGCGGTGTCCCGGTACGGCCTGGTCGCGCTGGCGTCGTCGCTGGACCAGGCCGGTCCCTGTGCCCGGACCGTGCTTGACGCCGCGCTGCTGCATGACGCGATCGCCGGGTACGACCCGAGGGATTCGACGTCCCTGCCGCAGCCGGTGCCCGACGTCGTTGCTGCGGCCAAGCGCGGCGATGTGGCCGGGATGCGCATCGGCCTCGTGACCGAACTAGGTGGGGAGGGCTTCCAGCCAGGCGTCCGCCAGCGCTTCGCGGAGTCCGTGGCCATCCTCGAGAATCTGGGCGCCGAGATCGTCGAGGTCTCGTGCCCCTCCTTCGACTACGCCCTGGCCGCCTACTACCTGATCCTCCCGAGCGAGGCTTCGAGCAACCTGGCCCGCTTCGACGGGATCCGCTATGGCCGGCGGATCGGCGACGACGGCACCCGGTCGGTGGAGGAGGTCATGAGCCTGACCCGGGAGGCCGGGTTCGGTGCTGAGGTCAAGCGCCGGATCATGCTCGGGACGTACGCGCTGTCCAGCGGCTACTACGACGCCTACTACGGCTCGGCCCAGAAGGTGCGCACGCTGGTCCAGAGGGACTTCGCAGCTGCCTTCGCGCAGGTCGACGTCCTGGTCTCCCCGACGACACCGACGACGGCGTTCCGGCTGGGGGAGAAGCTCAATGACCCGCTGGCCATGTACCTCAGCGACATCGCGACCATCCCGGTGAACCTTGCCGGTAACGCAGCGATGAGCCTCCCCGTGGGTCTTGCCCCCGAGGACGGCCTGCCCGTGGGGATGCAGATCATCGCCCCGGCGATGGCCGACGATCGCCTCTACCGGGTCGGCGGTGCACTGGAGCAGGCACTGTTCGACCGCTGGGGTGGCCTGCTGATCGAGGAGGTGCCGGCGCGATGACCGAGATCATGGACTTCGATGACGCGATGGAGCGCTTCGACCCGGTGCTGGGCCTTGAGGTCCACGTCGAGTTGAACACGGCGACCAAGATGTTCTGCGGCTGTGCCACCGTGTTCGGGGCGGAGCCGAACACGCAGGTGTGCCCGATCTGCCTGGGCCTGCCGGGTTCCCTGCCCGCGCTGAACCGGGTCGGCGTGGAGTCGGCGATGCGCATCGGCCTGGCCCTCAACTGTGAGGTCGCCGCCTGGTGCCGGTTCGCCCGCAAGAACTACTTCTACCCGGACATGCCGAAGAACTTCCAGACCTCCCAGTACGACGAGCCGATCTGCTTCGACGGCTACCTCGATGTCGACTACGAGACACCCGAGGGGCGCCAGACCTTCCGGGTGGGCATCGAGCGCGCGCACATGGAGGAGGACACCGGCAAGAACAGCCACGTCGGTGGTGCGACCGGCCGCATCCACGGCGCGGACTACTCCCTGGTCGACTTCAACCGGGCCGGAATCCCGCTGATCGAGATCGTGACCAAGCCCATCGAGGGCGCGGGCCGGTATGCCCCCGAAGTGGCCAAGGCCTACGTTGCCGCACTTCGCGACCTGCTCAGGGCGCTGGGCGTCTCCGACGTCCGGATGGAGCAGGGGTCGCTGCGCTGCGACGTGAACGTGTCGCTGCGACCGGACCCGGAGGGTCCCTTCGGCACGCGGTCCGAGACCAAGAACGTCAACTCGCTGCGCTCTGTGGAGCGGTCGGTCCGTTACGAGATCGGCCGCCAGGCTGGCGTCCTGACCGCCGGTGGATCCATCGTCCAGGAGACGCGGCACTGGCACGAGGACACCGGATTGACGACCTCGGGCCGGATCAAGGAGGAGTCCGAGGACTACCGGTACTTCCCGGAGCCGGACCTGGTCCCGATCGCACCGTCGCGGGAATGGGTCGAGCGGCTGCGCGCGACTCTTCCGGAGAACCCCGCCGTGCGGCGCAAGCGGCTCGCGATCGAATGGGGCGTCACGGATCACGACATGGCCAGTGTGGTCAACGCCGGGGCGCTGGACCTTGTCGAGCAGACCATCGCCATCAGCGGCGACCAGGCCTCAGCGCGCAAGTGGTGGACCGGCGAACTGTCGCGGATCGCCAAGGACCAGGGAATCGACCTGGTCGACCTCGCGATCACCCCGGCGCAGGTCGCTGAGCTCGAGTCGCTGGTCGTCGCCGGGACCGTCAACGACAAGCTGGCCCGCCAGGTCATCGAAGGGGTCCTGGCCGGCGAGGGCTCCCCGACTGAGGTTGTCACCGGGCGTGGCCTGGCTGTGGTGTCCGACGACGGCCCGCTGCTGGTGGCCATTGACGAGGCGCTGGCCGCCCAGCCCGACGTCGCCGACAAGATCCGCGGGGGAAAGGTGCAGGCCGCCGGCGCAATCGTCGGGGCCGTCATGAAGGCCACGCGCGGCCAAGCCGACGCAGCAAGGGTCCGCGAGCTGATCTTCGACCGCCTAGAGGTGAAGCCCTAGCCCCCCTCCATCCCGCAGAATCTCCGCATACGCACAGAATCTCCGCGCCGGGGCGGAGATTCTGGCCCGGGGCGGAGATTCTGCGGGGTGATGCGGGGTGGTGCGGGGGGGTGCCGGGGGCTACTTTGCGGTGAACTTCTCTACCGCGCGCCAGGCCAGCGGGAAGAGGCCCGCGGCCAGGGCGACCTTGAGCGCGTCGCCGATGAGGAACGGCGTGACGCCCAGCGAGATCGCGTTCGTCAGGGGGACGCTGAGGGCAGCCGCCAGCCACAGGGCACCGAAGGCGTAGATGACCGCGTTGCCGAGCACCATGAGTCCGGCCGTCCGGGGGGCGGTTCGGGTTGCGCCGCGCTGGGCCAGCCAGCCGACCAGGGCCGCTGCTGCGACGAACCCCAGCACGTAGCCGAAGCTCACCACGAGAGCGCCACCCTTGATGGCGGTCGAGGCGCCGGCGAACCACGGCACGCCGGCCACGCCGGCCACTGCGTACAGTGACATCGCCGCAATCCCGCGCCACATGCCCAGTGCGGCAGCGGTCAACAGGACTGCGAAGGTCTGGCCGGTCAGGGGGACCGGGGTGAACGGCAGCGGGACGACGACCTGGGCGGCAACCCCGACGAAGGCGGCCCCGGCGATGACCAGGACGGCATTGCGGACAGCGGAGCGACCGTAGACATCGGCGATGACGCCGGGTGCGGGAGTGGCGAGCGACATGGGCGTTTCTCCTGATCGAACGGCCGGCGGCTGCCGCCGGCTGGGACGGGGCGAGCCTATCGGGGTCGCGCGCCGCTGGTGAGCCGACCCCGACCCGGCGCCATGCGGATGTGTCGCGAGAGTGTGCGCAGATCTGTCGCGGGGGTGGTGCGCAGACGCCCCGCGGGGTGGCGTGCATACGTGCCGCGGGGTGGCGTGCATACGTGCCGCGGTGCGGTGCGCATACGTGCCGCGGGGTGGCGTGCGGCTCTGGCTGAACCGGTCTAGGGTTCCGACGGTGACACGTCACCTGGTCATCATGGGTTCGGGAGAGACCACCACCGGCATGCTCGGCGTGCACAGGGAGGTGTTCGCCAGCTTGCCCGATCCGACGGCCGCATGGCTCATGGACAGCCCCTTCGCGTTCCAGGAGAACGCCGACGAGCTCGTCGAGAAGATCAACCAGTACTTCACGGAGTCGCTGGGCCATCCACTTCGGCGGGTGCGGCTGCCCGCGGGTGCTGACGCGCTGACTGTCGAGACCGCGCTGGCTGACATCCGGGCCGCCGACTGGGTCTTCGCCGGACCGGGGTCACCGAGCTATGCGCGCCGGTGCTGGTCGGGCACGGCCGTCCCAGATGCCCTGGCGGGTGTGATCGCTGAGGGTCGCGCCGGCGCGCTGGTGTTCGCCTCGGCTGCGGTGGTCACCCTGGGCGACTGGTCGTTGCCCGTCTACGAGATCTACAAGGTGGGCGAGGACCCGCGCTGGGAGCCAGGGCTCGGTCTGATGGACCGCACGCTCGGCTGGCGGTGCGCGGTCATCCCGCACTACGACAACCGCGAGGGTGGCACCCACGACACCCGCTTCTGCTACGTGGGCGGGCGTCGGCTCGGCCAGATCGAGGCTGATCTGGGTGAGGCATTCATCCTGGGGGTCGATGAGCACACCGCTCTCGTCCTGGACCTGGACGCCGGGACCGCGTGGGTGGCCGGCCGCAGCGCTGTGACCCTTCGCTTCCGCGGCGTGGAGGACGTGGTGCCCAACGGGTCCCGACTGACCATCGCTGAGCTCGAGGCCCGGATCGCTGGACTGGGCGCCGCTACCGCTGTGGGACGGGAGGACGGCAGCCCGGACGTCACTGGGAGCCCAGGCGCCACCGTGGGAGGAGCACTCGTGGGCTCCCCGGCAGGCGCGGATGCGGCTGCCGGGATCAGCCCAGTGGCGGCATCGGATTCCGAGGCCAGCACGCCTGACCTCGCCGGCGCTGTGCTTGCGGCCCTGCCGGACTCGGCCGCGGGGGAGCGGGCGGCGGTGGTGGAACTGGCCCAACGCGCGGACGCAGCCTCCGCCGAGCATGACCGCGAGCTAGCGGGCCAGGCTGTCCAAGCGCTGGTGGACCTGCGCGCTGACAGCCGTGCGGCTGGCGACTGGGGGGCGAGCGATCGCCTGCGCGACGTACTTGCCGGGATCGGTGTGGAGGTGCGCGACAGCCGCGAGGGGTCGACGTGGCAGTGGACCTGACACCGGGACCGATCGCCCTGGTGGGGTCTGGCGAGTACCTGCCGGTCATGCTCGACATCGAGCGTGGGCTGCTGGCCGGACGCGCACCCAAGTACGTCCAGATCCCGACGGCTGCCGCACCGGAGGGCCCGGCTGTCCTGGCCAAATGGACCCGCCTGGGTGCCGAGCAGGCGGACCGCTTGGGCGTCGACGTGGTGCCGCTGGCCATCGCGGACCGAGCCGGCGCTGAGGACCACGTGATCGCCGCTCAGGTACGGGGCGCGGGGCTGGTCTACATGTCCGGCGGGAGCCCGGCGTTCCTGGCCCAGACGTTGCGCGACTCCGTGGTCTGGGCGGAGGTGCTCGCCGCCTGGCGCGCCGGAGCCGCCCTCGCCGGCTGCAGCGCCGGGGCCATGGCCATGACCAGCTGGGTGCCTCAGGTCCGGGCGCTGCACAGGCCCGCTGACCCCGGCCTGGGGCTGTTGCCGCACCTGCGTGTTATCCCGCACTTCGACAAGATGCTCGGCTGGGCGCCGGACCTGCTCACGCGAGTCCTGTTGCACGCGCCCGAGGGTGTCACCGTGCTTGGCATCGACGAGGATACGGCGCTGGTCGGCGGTCCCGTGGTGTGGGAGGTGCAGGGTCGCCAGTCCGTGTGGTCGTTGGGCCACGGTGCTCGTGTCGAGCACCAGGCCGGGTCGACGGTGATCACTCCGGGTGGCGCGGGCGACGGGGGCGACGCGGGCGCAGCGCTGTGACGCGGGCGACGCGGGCGACGCGGGCGACGCGGGCGCAGCGCTCTGAGCATCCTCCTGCCCGCCGCGCACGGCGACTGCGCCCGCCAGCTTGGTGCGGGTGGCACTGTGATCGCTGTGCCGCGGACCTGGAGGCAGAGGTCTTCGCACCTGCGTCGCGGCGGACGCTGACCGGGTTGCGCGCCGCGAACCAGGGACCCGGCGAACTCTGATCTGCCCGCAGCGCGGCTACGCTGGCGCCATGACCCAGACCCCCGATATCAAGCCCCGCAGCCGTGAGGTGACCGACGGACTCGAGCGCGCCGCCGCCCGCGGGATGCTGCGCGCGGTGGGGATGTCCGACGAGGACTTCCCGAAGCCGCAGATCGGCATTGCCTCCAGCTGGAATGAGATCACTCCCTGCAACCTGTCGCTGGAGCGGCTGGCCCGCTCGGCGAAGGAGGGCGTGCACCAGGGGGGTGGATTCCCGCTCCAGTTCGGAACGATCTCGGTCTCCGACGGGATCTCGATGGGCCATGAGGGCATGCACTTCTCGCTGGTGAGCCGCGAGGTCATTGCCGACTCGGTCGAGGCGGTCATGCAGGCTGAGCGGCTGGACGGCATGGTCACCTTCGCTGGCTGCGACAAGAGCCTGCCCGGGATGCTCATGGCCGCCGCACGGATCGACGTGGCCTCGGTGTTCGTCTACGCCGGATCGATTCTGCCCGGCCGTGTGGGCGACCGCGACGTCACGATCATCGACGCCTTCGAGGCCGTTGGTGCGTGCGCGCGTGGCCTGATCAGCCGCGCCGAGGTTGACGAGATCGAGCGCGCGATCTGCCCCGGTGAGGGTGCGTGTGGTGGCATGTACACGGCCAACACGATGGCGTCGGCGGCCGAGGCGATGGGCATGAGCCTGCCCGGGTCGGCCGCACCGCCGGCTGTGGACCGGCGCCGCGACGGGTTCTCGCGACGCTCCGGGGAGGCCGTTGTCGAACTGCTCCGCCAGGGGATCACCACCCGCGACATCATCACGAAGAAGTCTCTTGAGAACGCGATCGCCGTGGTGATGGCGCTCGGCGGCTCCACGAACGCCGTCCTGCACCTGCTCGCGATCGCTCACGAGGCAGATGTCGACCTGGAGATGGAGGACTTCCAGCGCATCGGTGCCAGGGTTCCGCTGCTCGGGGACCTCAAGCCGTTCGGCCGCTACGTGATGAGTGACATGGACCGGGTCGGGGGAGTGCCGGTCATCATGCGGGCCCTGCTCGACGCTGGTCTGCTGCACGGCGACTGCCTGACCGTGACGGGTCGGACGGTGGCCGAGAACCTTGCTGCGGTGAACCCGCCTGATCCGGATGGGACGATCCTGCGGGCACTGAGCGACCCGATGGCCGGCGCTGGCGGGATCACGATCCTCGGCGGCTCCCTGCCGACCGAGGGCGCGGTCGTGAAGAACGCTGGCATCCCGGTCGACGTGTTCGAGGGTCCAGCGCGGGTCTTCGAGCGCGAGCGTGCTGCCATGGACGCCCTGGAGGACGGCACCATCCAGGCCGGTGACGTCGTCATCATCCGCTACGAGGGGCCCAAGGGTGGTCCGGGCATGCGCGAGATGCTGATGATAACCGCTGCCATCAAGGGCGCCGGCTTGGGCAAGGACGTGCTTCTCATCACTGACGGGCGCTTCTCCGGAGGCACGACGGGGCTGTGTGTGGGCCACGTGGCCCCCGAGGCCGTGGACGGTGGGCCGATCGCCCTGGTCGCCGATGGTGATCGGGTGCGGATCGACATCCCGAACCGCACCCTCGACCTGCTCGTGGACGATGCCGAGTTGGCCTCCCGCCGGGCGAGCTGGGTCCCGCTGCCCCCACGCTACCGGCGAGGCGTGCTGGCCAAGTACGCCAAGCTGGTCGGCTCGGCGTCGAGGGGCGCCGTCTGCGACTGACGAGCACCGCCCCGCCGCCCGCCCACGCGCGGCAGGGGCTGCCCATGGCCAGCGCACGCGTTGACCCATGGCCAGGCGCACGCACACGCTTTCGCCCTTCTGACTGGGGTGGTCAGAGGGTGAACGGGGTCGCGCACACGGAACCGCCCGGATGGGCCACGGATTCACAGCCGGAAGGGCGGTTCCGTGTGCAGCGCCCACCGGGTCCTGGCAACACCCCAGCCATAGGGGCGGCTTCGTGTGCGGGCGAGCGCTCGCTGGCCATCTCGGGATGGCCGCCGCTCAGAGTCCCAGCAGCAGGTGGACATCACTGTCTCGCATCGTGGACATCTGGGCCACGGGGTTGCGCTGGCTGCGAGTCCGTGGGCACTATGAGCCCGTGCGAATTCTCGTAGTAGCGACACACGCCGGGGTGGGAACCCCAGCCTGACTGTTCCCTACTCCGACGTGACCTCGTGACCCGCAAGGGCGCGGGGTCTTTCATTTGCACACGCACAGCACTGGCAGGATCAGCACCGAAGACCCGAACCGAGAGCAAGGGAGTCGACGATGTCGACGGCACAGACAGCACCGACCGAAACGATCAGCGGGGCCAGCAGCCTCGTGCGCTCGCTGGAGGCCGCTGGTGTCGACACGGTATTCGGCATCCCCGGTGGCGCGATCCTGCCCGCATACGACCCGCTGATGGACTCCACCCAGGTCCGGCACATCCTCGTCCGCCACGAGCAGGGCGCAGGGCATGCAGCAGCGGGCTACGCGTACGCGACCGGACGGGTCGGGGTCTGCATGGCG
>JAQBEX010000168.1:0-24814 GCA_032123675.1 Actinomycetes bacterium | reverse complement strand
CTCCGCGGCCGTGATCTGGGCGGTGCTCATCTCGTTGAGCAGGCGGCCGGACCGGCGCTGCAGCGGCCCGAATTCCCCCTCTGACGCGAGGCTGGCGAGGAACTCGGGCAGGGCGTCATCCTCCATGAACACGACCCTAGCCGCCGCCCGAACCCCCAACATCGGCAACGCCCTCGACCGGCTCAGATGAGTAGCCGGGCGGCAGGATGGCGAAGTACCAGGCACTCCCGGCCGTGCCCCCTACCGCCGCCTGTTGGGCTACCCAAGCCGAGCGGTGGACCCGCACGCTTGCCGCCCAGTAGGGCACACGGAACCTGGGTGCACGTCAGTCACGTCGACACGTTGAAGGACGCAGTCGTTTCCCGACCTCCTGCTGGCCGATTCTGAGATGCTGCGACCCGAACAAGGGCTTGGCTTCAGTTGGGTGGTTCGCTGGTTTCGAATCCGGCTTCGGCCAGGGTCTCGGCCAGCAGCTGGTGGCCGTCCTCGTTGAGGTGGAGCAGGTCGTCTTGGATGAGGCCCTTGGCGATCGGGTCCTCGTCGTGGCGTCAATCACGGCGCGCTGGCCTTCCTGCTGGGGATCAACGCCCTGCGCGCATCGGAAGCGGCCGCGGTGCGGGTGGAGCACTACGCCGACACATTGCGCGGGCACCGGGTTCTGCGCCTGGTCGGCAAGGGCAGCAAGCCGGCCACCATGCCGCTCACGGTCCCCGTACTGCGGGTCTTGGAGGCCTGCCGGGGCCAGCGCACCAGTGGGCCGCTGGTCCTGCGGCCGGTCTCCGGCAGACCGGTCGACCGGCGTGACGTGTACCGGATGGTCGCTCGGATCGCCAAGACCCCGCAGATCCCGCGGCACATCAGCCCGCACTCCCTGCGCCACGCCGCGATCACCAACGCCCTGGACGCCGGCGTCCCACTACGCGACGCGCAGATCCTGGCCCGCCATACCGACCCCCGCACGACCGAGCACTACGATCGCGCCCGCGGCAACCTCGACCGCCACGGCGTGCACTTCCTCACCGCCTACGTTGCCGGGGTCTGAGCCCCCGCCCCAGCGGCGAACGCGCCCGCTCGGGGCAGATGCAGGGTGCCCCCTACCGCCGCGAGCTGGGCGCCTTCGGCGCGGCTATGGCAGCGCCCATTAGGACGTGGGTAGACGGAATCGCCCCCGCGTCACAGTCGCTGCAGCGCTTGGGCTGTTGCCCGGGTGAGTGGATGTGGGTGTGGTGCGGGTCGGCCTCCTTGCCGGGCAGGGAACCGGTCCCGACACGGCCCCGCGGCGCACGACGTGGGGGCTACTCGAGATCTGCGTGCAAGGCGACTTGTCAGGGGCCGCTGGTGGTCGGCGATGGCTGGGCCACGGCCCACCACCCCACCAGCCCACCAGCCCACCAGCCCACCAGCAGTGTCGTCGTTGACGATGATCGTTCCCACGTTCCTGCCGTCCTCAGTCACGGTATACAGGTAGCCCATCGGCATCTGCACGCCGGCGTTCATCGTTGCGCCGGGCTGTTCGCCACAGCCCATACGTCAGCGATGCTCCTGGCCGCCTCGGCCGTGACGCTCGCCGCGTCCCGATCTCCCTGATCGTTCCAGTCACCCATCATCCCCCTGCCGCCACGTCCTCGGTCCATCCGGCCATCCCCGGCCAGTCCCTGCCGCCACCCGTCGCGGGGTTCGACACCGGCGTCGAGTTGGTCAGATGCAGGCTGTTGCCGCAGGTCATGAAGGTCATCGCCGCACCCAGGGACACGACGAGCGCCAGGACCGCCGCCGCCAGGGCGATCACGTACACGCGCCGCTGCCCGGTCATGAGGGCTTACGCATCTCGGTCAACGCCGTGCGGCGGGTTCGCCCCGGCTCCCCGCGGGCCTGCCCTGGCAGGCACCCTGCCCGTTGGTGCTCGACGAGCGCCGATGGGGTGGGTTCATACTGCGTGTCATGGCAGGCCCGTACCGCTCGCCCGTCGCCGCCCCCCAGGTGCGTGACTGGTGCTCTGCTGGACTTGCCCGTTGGGGGGTTCCGCACGCAACACACGAGATCGACACCTCCTGCGGCAAGACCCATGTCGTCTCCGTCGGGACTGGGCAGGGCATCTGCATTTATCTTCCCGGAACGAACTTCAACGCATCGACCAGCACCGTGGGGCTCAGCGCGCTCGCTACGCAGTGTCGGGTCTACTCCGCAGACCTGCCCGGTCAACCGGGACTGAGCTCGCCGGTACGGGCCCGATCGAGGACTGCCCGGCTATGCCGCCTGGTTGACAGATCTAGTCGCCTGGGTCAGACGACGGCACGAACGTGAACGCATCGTGCTCGCGGGCCACTCCCGTGGTGCTGCAGTGGCCCTTTCGGCCAAACCAGACAGCGTGGACGGCCTGGCTCTGCTCGCTCCCGCGGGCCTGACGCAGGTGCGCCCGTCCATCGAGATGATGCGTTCGACTCTGCCGTGGCTCGTAAGCCTCAATCCACCGAGTGGGTTGTTGATCGGGTGCGCTGAGCGGCCTTGAGGGTGTCCGCGAGGTGGTCCGGGATTCGGGCGTGACGATGCCGCCGGTTGGGTCCGGCTTCTCCTGGGTCCTCGGGTCGGGGGCGGGGGTGGCTGCTGCTCAGGTCGTCATGACCGTGGTCCAGAGGGTCTGCCAGTGCTCGGCCCAGGGCCATCGCCGGGGTAGGTGCAGTCGTTGTCGTCGCCCGGATCGCGACACCCTGCCGGGGGTGTTGATGATCCGGGCCCGCACGGTTGCGCCTTCGGCCTTGGTGGACTTCCCTCCGGCGGCGACCCCGATGGCGCGGGTCAGGTTGAATGCGATGGTGGCCGAGGCCAGCCAGGCGGCGTTGGCTTGGAACGACTTCGAGGGCAGGTGCGCCAGCGGGCCTGCTTTGAGGTCGGCGATGACCTGCTCCACGATCGCGTGCCCGCGGTGCTGGGACTCCGCTTCGATCAGGGAGCCGGGGTTGTTGGTGAAGATCGCGTGATACCGCCAGACCGTGAACAGGCCCTGCTGCGCGGCGTCGGCCAGCTTGGTGCGGTTGCGTTCGGGGACCCGGCGCACGATCAACCGCCCCTGCACTGGGGTGCGGTGTGAGGTGAACGCCCGGTAGGGCACCTCGGCGACCTCCGCAGCGGAGACCAGTTCACCGGTGTCGGTGTCCAGGACCGCTTGGGAGTACTGGATGCGCACCCACGCGTCGGGATCGATGCTGGCGATCGCTCGGCGCACGGCCTTGTCATGGCGGGCCCCGACCGAGAACCACGCCCCGGTCTTGGTCACCGCGGTGACGAACGCGTGGCCGAAGAACGCGGAATCCGTGCGGACCAGGATCTGCCCGGTGGCTCCCGCCCGGCGAGTCGTGGTGACCGCGTCTCGGACCAGGCGGACCGCCCCGTGCGCGGACGCCGCGGCCCCGCGGCGCAGCCGAGCCGAGGCGATCACCGGTGCCGCCTGCGCGGTGCTGATCGTGGCTACCTGGGCGTTGAGGCCCTTGACCTTGGTGTATCCGTGCTGCGCGCCCTGCTTGGTCGCCCCGAACACCGGCTTCACGGTGTCATCGATGTCGAGGGTCACCAGACCATCACCGCCGGCCAGCAGCGTGGGCACCACCTCAGCCAGCCCGATCAGGGCCCTCGAGGCGACCGCATCCAGCTGGCGGACGTGTCCGAAGGTGAAGTTGCGCAGGAACGAACCCAACGTGGACGGTGCGCGCACGTCGGTGAACACCTTGTCCATGCCGCCATGGCGCAGCAGGTCGAGGTCATCGATGCTGTCCGCGCCGGCGAGCATCCCGACCACCAGAGACATCACCTTTGCCCCTGCGCAGCCGGTCGACCCGGGCACCGTCAGCCACTCATCGGCCAGACCCCGCAGCCCGATCCGGTCAGCCAACGCGACTCCAGGGACCAGCCCCGCGGAGGCGATCAGATTCGGCTCATCGAACGCTGCTGACAGCGCCGCGGGCGTATGGCACAGTTGCATCTCGGAGATGCCCTCCTGGGTCCGTGGTACGGAGACTTCGCAATCCCCATACTGCCCACCAGAAGGGCATTTCCGCTGTCACGACCCGACCAACCCACCCAGCCACCCGGTGGATTGAGGGTAAGGCGCAACAGCGCCGACGCCAGACGCGTTCTTGAGTACATGTCCGGCCCCGCACACGCTCCGCAGGATGACCTGTTGGAGTGGATGACCCTCGTGGCTCGAGCCTGCCGGACGACCGGCGCCCCCGGCCCACTGCCGGAGGACAAACTGACCAGGTGGAAGGGCCGCGATGTGCGGGTCGCTGTCGGCGAGCATGATGTGTTCTTTCCAGTTAGCAAGCTCCGTACGCCGTGTCGAACAAAGCTCGGGCAGGATCCGTTGGTCGTAGCCGGCGCGGGACACCTGCTGGTCGACGAGGAGCCGGACCTCGTGTCGGATCTCATCACGAGCCTGCTCTGAGCCGGACTTCGCCGAGAGCGCCGGCCACCACCGACCACGCTCCCGCCCATTCTCACTGACACCGGTTCTTCTTCTTGCCCGCGCCTGAACCGTCGGACCAAGGTCCCGGACTACCGGACCACGGCCGCATTCCCAATCAAGCAAGTACCGAAGTTACGGCTTGCCAGCCGTCGGGATTCGCGCACGGCAGGTGATCGAGGGGATTGCACATCGGTCTGTCGACGACCACACCGTACGCCGAAGTGTCGCAAGAGGGTGTGAGCGGCTTCCGGGGCCCATTCGGTGGCTCTGTGTAGTTGTTGCTGATCTTGGCTAGGTGGGGCGGCGGGCGGTGGGCGGTGGGCGGTGGGCCCTCGGGTAGGCGGACCGGGTGGTCGGGCCCGGGCCGATCCCAGGTGTTCGCACTTGGTCCCCACCAGGCTCGTCATAAACTCATTTCGTGGACGCGTGGGAGTGGCTTCGCCGCAGTTCGCCGGGATCCCGTCGAGGCGTGTGAGAAGTCGCCGTATGGGATCCGCCAATGGACACCCGCTGGGTCGGGCATGCCCGCCGGATTCGGAAGCCCCGGGGGTGACGTCCCGGGTGCTAACTGGTTTGGAGGAAGCTGGCGTTCCGGGGTCGATCGATCTCAGTCCGGGTGCTCCAGGTGTGTCGGGTCACGTACTCGCCCGACACACCTGGAGACTGCCGGACTGGGACGAGATCGCACTCATGCCCCGGTCCGAGCCGGACGTCGCCGCCAGCGCAGTCGCCAGGATCGATGGCCAAGCTGGGTCGGGGGAGGAGTGAAGGTGGGTTCCGCTCAGTAGACCTCGGAGCGGTTGAGGTTGACCTCGTCGAGCAGTTGCGTGGCATCGCTGTACCGGGTTTGAGTCGACTTGTTCAGCGGGAGAGCTAGTGTCGCTCGGGCGTAGAGCGCCGCCTCGCGCACGTTCGACAGTCCAAGCCGCTTGGCCGTCTTCGACGAGATGACGGTGCCGGCGTTGATGCGCCGTGTGGCTAGGTTGAGGTAGGTCGCCAGGAGCTGCTGCGCGGTTACGCGGGGCATGCCCGACGCCGGGGCGAGCACCGCCGCCACCTCTGCTGAGGACAGTTCACCGTTGGGCGAACTCCCATCGGCACCATCGAAGCGTTGGTCGGTCGCCTGGAGTCGGGCGAGGATCTCCGCGCTCCACTGCTTGGGGTGGTTGCGCCAGTAGCCGATCGTCAGCGGGTCACGCGTCGCCGGCACGACGGTCACGGAGCTCGTTGCCGAGACTGCCGGGACCGAGTAGGAGCAGCCGTTGGCGTTCGTGTAGGTGATGCCGGCGCCGTTCTGCAGCGCGGTCTCGCCAAGGACGAGCAGGCTGGATCGGGCCGTGTAGGAGATCGTGACCGGTCCCGACGATGCCGCGAGCGCCCCGACGTTCCACGTCAGGGTGGTGGTGCCGTTCGCGTTGGTGACCACGGAACTGGGCTTGGGACTTGTGCCGGTGTCAAGGGCGCTGCTGTAGTACACCTCGGCAGGCAGAACGTCGGTGATCACGACTCCGGTCGCCGCCGCTGTGCCCTCGTTCTCGTAGGTGAGTGCGTAGGAGAGCGCCTCCCCGGCATTCGCGGTGTTCGACGCGGTCTTTGTCAGAGTCAGCTTCGGTGCTTGCACGGTTGTCGCGGCACTCGCCGTGTTGTTGGCGGGATGGGGATCGGCGACCAGGGCGAGGTTCGTGCCGGAGACACTGGCCTGGTTGGTCAGGGTCGCCCCGTCCTCGACGGTGCAGGGGATCAGGTAGGAGAACGCCTGCACGCTTGAGGTCCCTGCCGCCAACTGGCCCACGGTCCTGTTCTCCACGGTGCCACTGGGCAGCGTGTCACTGATCGTCACCCCGGTCGCGGCCCCCGGGCCGGCGTTGGCCGCAGTGACCGAGTACGCGAGAGCGTCGCCGGGCGTGGCGGTGGCGCGGTCGACGGTCTTGGTCGCGGTGAGATCCGCGAGCGGGGTCATGGCAACGACTGTCTGGCTCGTCAGCTCAACGGGGGTGGTGCGGGACGCGCCGTCGGCGAACATTGGGCTCGCGCGGAAGTTGAAGACGAGGTTCGCCCAGTCGTCCCAGCCCAGCATGTTGGTATCGCCCGGGCTCGCGGTCTGGCAGCCGGGGTTGATCGACGAGATGAAGTCCACGTCTCCGGTGCTACCACCGGAACCGTCCCAGTTGATCGGGCCGTTCGCCGGCGCGACCACGGCGTTGCCCGCCCGACCGAAGACCGTGTTGCGGCCCGCCGGTCCGCCGACCCCGCCGGATGCCGGTAGCGCGGTCTCGTCCAGCTTGGCCAGTGTCTGGGGGGAGTAGTCCATCGGCCTGGTGTTATCGATGTTGGCGAACTGGAAGGCGTAGCTCATGATGCTCAGGTAGTTGGGCTTGCAGTTCTTGCCCTCGAAGCCGCCGTGGCTCAGGCCAAGGTTGTGGCCGAACTCGTGCATCAGGGTGCTCGCGTCAGCTGCTCGCTGCCCGCCGGCTGCAGCGATCCCGCCAGCGGAGAACCCGCCAAGGGTGACCATGAAGTCGTTGCCGCCTCTCGGGTCGAGCTCCGAGATGCCTGAGGAACCGGGCTGTTCGGTGTAGTTGTGCCCGAAAACGACGTACTGGAAGACCGCCCGCTTCGCGGCCAGCAGGTTGGCGCAGTTGGCGGTCGCACGCTCGGCTGCCGTCCCGAAGGAGCCGGTGCAGTTCCCGGCTGGGTTGCCGTTCTTGATGTCGTTGAAGTCATCATTCGCTGTTGGGCCGTCGGTTTGGAAGAGCACCTGCGTGATCTCGGCCAGGGCCTCGTCTTCCATCGCGTGCAGCACGATCCCTTGCGGCCCGACCGGGTTGTCGACCGGTGCGGCGGCGAAGGCCGCGACGACGTCGCCGAGCGCACCCGCGGCGGGTCGGTGGCTGTGACTGTCGCCGGCGGCGCACCCACCGGCGGCGCACGTCATGTAGTCGATCTCCATGAAGAGGTCTTTGCGGTCCGGGTTGGCGTTGTACGGCGCAGCGTTCAGCGCCAGGTCGATCCCGCCGTCCCCGTCGAAGTCCATTCCGTTGGTCTCCCAGGCGTCCTGCAGCCCGTCGCCGTCTCGGTCGCCGGTACCCGCCGTGAAGCAGACATACGCCGACCCGTCGGAGTCGTCCCCGTTGCCGAAGGTGCACAGCGAGGTCCCGATGCCTCCGGCGATCTCGCCGGTGACGGTGTTCTTGACCGTGTCGATCGTGAAGTCCAGGTTCTTGTCGCCGACCTGCGGGGTCGCGTCGGCCAGGTCGTTGTCGAACTCGTCCTCGTCCCAGATCTGGATTCGGACGACGACCTTCTCCTGGGTGGCGGGAACGGTCTTGCTGAACACCCAGCCGGGCGTAAGCGTGTCCGTGTCGTCAGGGCCGTGCTGCTCTGCTGGATCAGCTGCGCCCCCGTTCATGAACACCCGTGCGAACCAGTCTGGCTTGCCGTCGAACGGGCCCTCGATCCCCTCACCGTCGCACGCGGAGCCGCATTCGATCCTGTCGATCGTCACGCTGACGGTCTGCGTGAGGGCGGCCTGCGCGGGCGGCGCCAGGGGCAGCCCCGCAGCGAGGAAGGCGAGTGTGACCAAGATGCCGAGACGCTTGCGCAGGGGGTTCATGATCTCCCAATCCCGCGTCAGGCTGGCTGTCTCGTCGAATGAGACCGGCCCCGCGGGCGGAGTTGCGGTGGGACCTCGGCTGCTTAGTCCAACAACCGAACCGTGGCGCAAAGGTGAGGCTAACCTGATCTCAAGCTGCCGTCAATGGGTTCGACTTTCGCGGGCAAACCCACGCTAGGCAACCACGCGGGTAGGCGAGATGTTGGGTCGGCTCCGGCTCCAGCCCGTGCGCGGGCACTCCTGCGAGGGCCTCGACAGCGTTGGCGGGTTGTGGTCGTTTGGCTCGCCGACCCCTTGACGCCCGAGAAGCCCCGGAGGATATTAGGCGAGGCTCGGCTAAGCCGGAGGCAAGTGACGATTGGCCAACGGATAGAGCATTCCCGGCGGGGAACCGTACTCGGGTGTGCATGGTCTGGGCGACCCGCGCAATGCCCTCACGTCATGGAGGTCCGGGGTGTCTCTCAGCGACGAGTTGTTGGCCGTTGCTCTCGGGTTCGCGCGATCCCGTCTGGACGAGTTGACCGGTACGGTCCTCGCCGATGTGGACGCGTTCGCCGCCGCGTTGGGTGCGCCTGGCTTCGTTGATGACGGGGGCGAGGTGGCCGGGTTGCTGGCCACTGCCCGCAGCGAGGTCGCCGCCGCCGGCCCGCGTCTGGGCGCGCGTGACTTCGTGGGCGGGGCCACACATCTCGCGAACGCCGTCAACGCCGTGGACCAGGCGGTCGCGAAGGTGCCGGGCGGGAAGTCCGTCACCCAGCTGCTGGCCGATGAGATCGGTTGGGGCGGGGCCTCCCCTCGGGGCTTGGCACGGCAGCTGGGCCTGCCTGCGACCGTGCCGGCGCTGCAGGTGACGGGCGGTGCACTCGTCTACAAGGTGACCGCGCCGGGGAAGTCGCTGTCACCCAGTCCGTTGACTCTGGGGTTCGACCGGGCCGCGCTCGCGGCGAACCTGCGCCTCGACGGGGCGACGCCGCTCTTCTCGCTGACGATCGCGTTCTCCGGTCTGGAGGCGGGCGTCGGGGGCGGGCCGATCAGCAGCCTGCTCGGGGGAGCGGTGGGCTCGGTCGGCGCCGACATCGCGGTCGGATTCGACAGCAGCAGCGGCCTGACCTTGTCCGGCAGCGTCGGCAGGCGCGTCGTCCTCCCCGCGCGCACACAATCCGGGCCGTTGGCGCTCAACGAGCTCGCGATCGAGCTTCCCGGTGGCGACGCGATCGATCTGGGCAGCACGTTCGTGGTCAATCTCGGCGGGGTCGTCCAGGCCACGGTCGACGGGGCGGGGCTGCGGTTGCGTGTGGACGCCGCCGCGGTGGCCAGCGGCAACAACCCGTTGGCCGTGGAGCTCAAGGCGCCCACCGGGATCGGCCTGGACGTCAACGCGGGCATCATCCGCGGTGGCGGGTTCCTGGGTGTTCGCTCGGGCGGGTACGGAGGGGCGCTGCAACTGCGTCTCGGGCCGGTCGAGGTAACCGCCGTCGGGCTGCTCACGCTGGACCCCCAGTTCGCCCTCGTGGTCGTGCTGTCGGTGCGGTTCACCCCCGCGATCGACCTCACCTTCGGCTTCACGCTCAACGCCGTCGGTGGCCTGCTCGGCTTGGAGCACCGGATGGACACCGACGCCCTGCGCGCGCAGTTGCCGACCGGCGGACTGGACAACATCCTGTTCCCCAGCGACGTGGTCGCCGCCGCCCCGCGGATCCTGGACACCTTGGAGGCGGTCTTCCCGGTCTCGCCCGGGTCGATCGTGATCGGGCCCATGGTCGAGATCGGCTGGGGCCGGCCTGTGTCGTTCCTGACCGCCCAGCTGGGTGTGCTCATCAGCCTGCCGGACCCGAAGGTCGTCATCATCGGCCGGGTCCGGATCGCACTGCCGGCTCCAGACCTGCCGATCATCGACCTGCGCGCCACGGTGTACGGGGAGATCACCTCCGAGTACCTCCTCGTCCTCGTCAGCCTGCGCGGCAGCCGAATCGCCGGCTTCACCGTCACCGGCGACATCGGCCTGCTGCTGCGCTGGGGCGGGTCGCCCGAGTTTGCGATCAGCGCCGGTGGGTTCCATCCGCGGTACACGCCGCCCAAGGAGCTCACCGGCATGCAGCGCCTGGGCATGGACCTCTCCCCGCCGGCGATCCTGCAGTTGCGGGCGGAGTCGTACTTCGCATTGACAGCCAACTCCGTGCAGCTCGGCTCTCGGGTGGAGATGGGCGCGGACCTCGGCGTGGCCAGCATCAGCGGCTACTTCGCGTTCGACGCGCTCGTCATGTGGGCCCCGCGCTTCCTGTTCATGATCGACCTGGGCATCGGCCTGACCGTGCGTGCGCTCGGTGTGACGCTGTGCGGGGTCAGCGTGCAGCTGCACCTCGAGGGCCCCGCGCCGTGGCGGGCCGAGGGACACGCCGAGGTCGAGATCCTGTGGTGGACGATCGGCGTCGACGTCGGGCCGTTCACATGGGGCGACGACGACAACCCACCGCCGCTGCCCGCCCATCCCCGTGAGCTGGTGCATGCCGCGCTGCACCGCAACCCGGGAGCCTGGCAGGCGCTCACCCCGCCCGACGCAGACCGTGTCGCCAAGCTCGTCGCCTCAGCCCCGAGCGACACCGACGTCACCGTGCACCCGATGGGGATGTTCGACGTGCGCCAGCACGCGGTGCCGCTGGAGACCGACCTCGCGCGGGTCGGCGCCAACCCCGTGCCCGCGGGGGAGAAGCGAGTGCATCTGGGCCAGCCCACGGCCGACGGACTGCCGGTCGGGCCGCTCAGCGAGGTTCGCGACGAGTTCTCGCCGGGCAACTTCCTCGAGCTCACCGACGACCAGAAGCTGTCGCGGCCGAGCTTCGAGCAGATGCCCGCCGGAGTGCGGATGCGCCCGCCCGGCGAGGAAGCCCCGTACGACGCCAGCCGCCACGTCGAGTTGCGCTACGAGACCTTCATCTGCGACGACGCTCCGCCGCGGCGGGGACTCGTCGACCGCGACGTGCTCATGGCTTCGTGCGCGAGCCTCGCGCTGGCCGCAGGCGCCGTCGGGGCCAGCCCGCTGCGCGCCAGCCAGCGCTACGCGAGCGCGCCGGACCCGATCGTGCTGGGCGATCCCGGCGAGGTGCTGCAGGTCGACAAGGCGTCCCTGAGTGCGGTCGCCGACTACCTCACCTACACCCACGCCACGGAGAAGCTGACCGACTCCACGCACGGTCTCGTGCGGGCCGGGGTGCTGTGATGGGCGGATCGCTGCGTGACCTCGCTACCTTCCACAGCGTCGACGTCATCAGCGCGCTGCACCCGCCGCTGACGCCCGAGCCGCACACGCTGCAGAACTACGTCTTCCTGCCCTACGCCCGCAGCGGCATCGCGGCGGCCCTGACCACGCCGTTCGCCTGGGGTGGCCCGGCGCGCACCACCGTGCAGATGAAGGTGCCGGTGGTCGATGACACGGGTTCGGTCGACGCTGAGATGACCGTGCGTGTGTATGGCCCCGCGGACGTCAAGGAGCTCGATCCGACCCAGGTCGTCCGTGTGTTCCCCAAGGCCGACGTCGCGAACGCGGAGATCGACGACCTCGTCCTCATCGAGTTCGACCGGCCCGACCTGCCCTGGCTGTTCACCCCGGCTGGCCCGAGCGGTGGCCGGCTCATGCCGTGGCTGACGCTGGTCGTCGTGGAGGCACGCGCCGTGAGGTGGGGCGAGCGGCGTGGTGCCGTGCGGCGTGCGACCCTGCCCAAGAACCAGCTGCAGCCTCTGGACGACGCCTGGGCGTGGGCGCACGCGCAGGTTATGGGCACGAAGGGCGCGAGTGCGACGACCGCCCCAACGCTCAACCAGCGACTGGCTGAGTCCAACGCGGCCTTCAACCTGTCCCGACTCGTGTGCCCGCGTCGGCTCGAGGACCACACCGCCTACATCGCCTGCGTGGTCCCGACCTTCGACTGCGGCCGGCTGACCGGCCTCGGGCTGACCCCCGGTTCGACGCTCACGCCCTCCTGGGACGCCGCGAGCCCGGACGAGATCGACCTGCCCGTCTACTACTCCTGGTCGTTCGCGACCGGCGAGGCAGGCAACTTCGAGAGCCTGGCGCACAAGCTGAAGCCGCGCGTCGCGCCCCCTGGGGTGGGCCGGCGCCGCGTCGACACCACGCACCCCTGGCTCGGCGATCCGCCGACGGAGCTGACCGCCGCTGACACGGGCGCCGAGATGCTCGTGCTAGGTCCGGTGGTCTCTCCGCAGAAGCCGGAGGACAGTCCCGAGGAGCAGTGGCCGACCGAGGAGCAGCAGCAGTGGGACGAGCCGGTCACGGACGGGCTGGTGGCCAAGCTCAACAACAGTGACGTCCACCTCGAGGAGGAGCCGGAGGCCCCGCCGATCGTCGGCCCGCCGCTGTACGGGGGCACGTACGCACGGCAGCGCCGGATCCGCCCTGGTCAGCCGGAGTGGTTCACCCAGCTGAACACCGACCCCCGCAACCGGATCGTCGCCGGTTTGGGCACGCGCGTGGTGCAGATGGATCAGGAGGCCCTCATGGCCTCGGCGTGGAATCAGGTCATCGGGGTGGAGCCGGCGAACCGCGCGCTGCGCCTGGCGCAGCTCGCCCAGCGGGTGTCGGCGTCGCTGCATGCCCGGCACCTGGCCCGTTTCGACGACGCGACCCTGCTGGCGGCGACCCAGCGGGTGCACACCAAGGTGCTCGATGCCCCCAACCGCACGATCTGGGCCCGCGTCGAGGGGTCCAGCCTGCCGTTGTCGGTGACGACCGGGGCCTTCCGCCGCGTGGTGCGGCCCCGCGGGCCGGTGGGCAGGGTGGCCGGCGAAGCGGTCGGCGGTCTGACCGTCCGGCCCGACCGGCTGACCACCGACTGGGTGCGGGTCTACGCCAACCCCGACGGGATCGACGCGATCAGCCCGGTCGTTCGCGGGCGGCTCGACCGGGTCGCCGCCCAGGTGGTGGCCGACACCGACGCCGCGACGCTGCTGCGCAGCTGGTCCGGCGAGCTGGCGGCGCCCGGCGCGGCAGAGCGGCTGGACCCCCGGATCCTCGAGGGGGCGGCGCCGCACGACGTATCGGTGACCTCCGAGTCCTGGTCGGCGGCCGCCACACGGGCGCTTGCCGCACTGCCCACGTTCGAGGAGATGGACGCAGACCCGGACGTGGCAGCGTCTGCGGCCCCCAGCGCGGTGATCCTGCGCACGTTGGCTGCACAGGCCGGCGATGTCGGACTGGAGGCCCTGGACGTGCCGTCGGTGGACCTGAAACGCCTGGGGATCCCGGTGCGCCGCGTCCGTCCGGGCGCGATCACGAGCGTTCCCGCGCAATGGCTGGCGGAGTTCGCAGAGCGCATCATCGGCATGGTCCACCAGCATGAGCTCGACCTGCCTTTCGACGAGTACGAGCGGGTGGCGGAGACGCTGGGCGAGACGCTGCGGCAGTCCGCCTGGCTGCCCGGTGAGGTGGCGCTGCACGGTCTGGCGACGGTCGCCCAACGCATGGTGGTCAACCTGGAGGCCGAGGACTCGTTCGCCGACCGCGCGCGCGAGCGCGTCAACGTGCCTGCCCTCGGCCTGCTCGCCAAGCTCGACCCGCACGTGACGGTCCCGGCCCGCGTCCGCGGCAGGCTCACAGCGGGTACGGGGAGGTTCCCATCCTGGCTGCGTCCGGACTGGTTCGACGACCTTCGGGTCGAGCCCGTGATGGCCGCCCCGCATTTCCACTGGCCCATGTACGAGCCGCTGCACCGCTACGACGAGGAGTGGATGGTGCCCGGCCTCGGACTCATCCCGCAGCCGGACATGGCGACGCTGCTGCAAACGAACAACCAGTTCATCGAGGCGTACCTCGTCGGCCTCAACCACGAGATGGGCCGCGAGCTGCTCTGGCGGGGGTACCCGACGGACCAGCGCGGCACCTACTTCGACTCGTTCTGGACCGGGAAGCGGGAACTCGTCTCCGAGTTGCACGATGCCCCGTGGCGCAGCGGGGAGCTGCGAAGCCACGTCGACAAGGCGCTCGACGGTCGGCTGGTGTTCCTGGTCCGCGGCGACCTCATCCGGCGCTACCCCGGTGTCGTCGCGCACGCGGCCCTAGAAGCGGGCCGTGGACCCGGCCCGGACCGCGTTCCGATCTTCGCTGCCGACTCCCCGGCCACGACCCTCTTCCACGTGTTCCTGCCGCCCAATGTCCTGCTCGTCGGCTTCAGCATCGACGTCGAGACGATCACCAAACCCGGGCCGTCATGGTGGTTCACGCTGTCGGAGAACCCCACCGAGCCCAGGTTCGGCCTGGACCCGTCGCGTGAGGGCGGGCTGACCCGCGACAACCTCGTCTGGGATGACTTCGGGGTGCCCTTCGGTGGATTCCTGGACGCAGGCAAGCCCGCGCCCGGGGTCTCCTTCGGCGACAACAGGTGGGGCACCACCAGTGCGCAGGTCGCGGCGCTTCTCTTCCAGCTGCCCGCCCGGGCGGCGTTCCTCGGTACCCGCATGGTGGCAGGAGCCGTCCGATGACCGACTTCGCGAAGCTGCGCGTGGCTGCAGCGCGTCGCACCGCCGCACTTTCCGACGCGCAGGCCCGAGCGCAGGAGGCGGCCGCCGCCGTGGCCGCAGCCCGCGCGCAACTGGACTCGGCCCGGGAGTCCGGCGTCCCAGCGGCGATCAACGCCGCGCGTGCCGGGGTGGCCGACGCCGTCCGGGCGCGCGACCGCGCCTGGGTCGAGCAGCAGGCGGTCCACGAGCGGCTCGGTGAGGCTCTGGGGCGTCTGCTGGGCCGTGACCTCGAGCTCGAGGCCGACGTGCCCCTCGTTCTGCTGCCGGTGCGTATCGAGGTGCGCTCGACTCCCGACCTGGCGTCGCTGCGGGTGCGGCTGTTCCCCGACGCGCTGCACACCCAGGCCCTCGACGAGGGTCTGACCCCGGATGAGGCAGCCGCGGGGCAGGCGTACTGGTCGGCGGTCTGGGTCGACGGTGACCCGCAGACGCCGTGGGCCGACCTGGTGCGCGCTGTGGGCCAGCGTCGGGCGCCGTGGGTTGCCGAGGCGCTGCGCCCCGAGAACCTCGGCGACCGGCCAGCCGGCCAGCCGCGGTTACCCGACGTGACCCCGGCCGGTCTGCGCCCGGCCGTGGCACGCACCCTGCCCGATCGGTTCTTCGTCCGCGTCGAGCAGGACGGCGCTGCGCCGGTGACCACGTTCGGCCGTCTCATCCCCGACGACCTGCCGGTCGGTCTCACCGCCCAGTCCGACCTGTCGGTGCTCACGATCGAGGGCGAGGACCTGCCCCCGGTCGACGAGGGCTTCCGTTGGCTCGTGGAGTACGAGGAGGCCAAGCGCCTCGGGATGGCCGTGACCGTCGCCCTGCCGAAGCCGGGGCAGCCGATCCGTCGGCTCACCGCCTACGGCGTGCGCGCCAGCCTGACCGCCGCCGAGACGGCCGGCCGGCTGGCCGACCTTGTCCGCTCGCACCGCTTCACCGACGGCGCGGAGTTCCTCGCACAGGGCACGCCCACGAACAACACCGAGTCGGCGCGGACCTCGTGGAGCCGACGCACCCCGCTGGGACCGCCCTCTCTCGACCCGCCCGCGGTTCTGCCTGACGGCGCCAACGCGCGGGTCACTGCCACCGCGCTCGGCCTTGACCCTGCCGTGCTCGCCTCCCTGCCGGGGGCCGCCGACACCGAGCAGCCCCGCGCCAAGGCGTTCAACACCGCGCTCTGGGCCACCACCTGGGCCGAGGCGATCGAGACGATCAGCCGACCCGGCCGCAACAACGGCGACAAGCGGTTGGACAACTCGTCTTTGGCCGCACTGCGGGAGCACTGGATCGACAACGTCCGCGGCCGGGGACCCCTGCCCGTGCTGCGCGTCGGTCGCCAGCCCTACGGGGTGCTTCCCGTCGTCGACACCGGGGCGGCGTACAAGCCACTGCGCAATGAGTTCGCCGAGCGCAGCATCGTGCCGTTCATCGACGGGTCGTTGCGGCCCTTCTGGGAGGATGCGGTCGAGGCGGTCGTGACCGTGCTCAACCATCCGCTCGACGAGGCGATCCCCACGATCCTCGGCACCGACGCCGTGCTGCGCGCCCTCCGGGTGCGCTCCGCGCTGTCGCCCGACCCCACGTTCCAGACCGCCTCGGCCGTCGTCGTTCCCGACCTCGGCACCGGTCCCGCGCACCAGCAGATCCGCCGCACCCTCGAACTGCTGGCAGGGATCGACCCGGAGTCGCTGGACGACGACCTGCTCGTCGGAAAGAAGACCCGCTCGCTGGCACTGCCGCTCGTCCACGAGACCGACCAGGAGTTCGTGCGCAACCTGCTCGAGGAGGTGCCGGCGCCC
Source organism: Actinomycetes bacterium (assembly GCA_032123675.1). GTDB lineage: Bacteria > Actinomycetota > Actinomycetes > S36-B12 > CAIYMF01 > Prado023. The sequence continues at coordinate 8,427 of JAQBEX010000168.1, read as the reverse complement.
GCGGCCGCCAAGAGTGTGCTGCAGGTGCTGCTGGCGCACGCCCGCGAGGTCGAGGCCGACACGCGCGGCCGGCTAGTACCCCGTGAGTTCATCAGCATGGTCCGGGAGGCCGTGGCCAGCACTCCACTTGAGGTCGACAGGGAGCTGGTCATCGGCGCGATGGACACCGTCCTGGAGGGCGGCGCCTTCGACGACCCGGTCGTCGCCGAGGCTGCCCAGCGCGTCGACGAGGTCGTCGGTCGGCTCGACCTGGGCCTGGTCGCCGCGCGCACCCCGGTGCCGGCATTCGCGCCGGCCTCGACGCTCCAGCAGATCGCCGGGACGGAGCCGCGCCTCGGGATGCTCACCGGCACTGTCGGAATGCAGCTTGTCGGCGAGGTGCTCCACGGGGCGCGGAGGGCCGCGCAGTTCCGCGCGGCCCTGGAGACGATCGCCGGGATCGACTCGATGGAGGAACGCCGGCTGCTGCTCAGCGGGACGCTCGACTGCTGCTCGCATCGGCTGGACGCGTGGATCAGCGCCGCGGCGGCCCGGCGGCTGCAGGATCTTCGCGATCTCGGCCGCAAGGGCGTGCGCTTGGGAGCCTACGGCTGGCTGGAGGACATCGCACTGCGTGCCCCTGCGCCCGCTGGTCAGGTCGACGGCCTGGACGTGCTGGCTGACGGGATGGACGGCGGCTACGTGCACGCGCCCGGCCTCGTGCACGCCGCGACGGCCGGCGTCCTGCGCAGCGGCCGGCTCACCCACCGCCGCGGCGACCCCAACAGCGAGGCCCTAGACATCGACCTGTCCAGCGCTCGGGTGCGTGACGCGTTGGCGCTGCTCGACGGGATGCGCCGAGGACGGCCCCTCGGAGCGCTGCTGGGCTACCGGCTCGAGCGCTCCTTGCACGAGCAGTCCGGGGGTGCGCTGGAGCTCGACCGATTCATTTACGTCCTGCGTGCGCTGGCCCCGCTACGGCCCGGAAAGCTGACAGACCCCGGTCAGCCGGTCGAGGAGGGCCTGGCGGCATCCGACGTCGTCGACGGCTTGCGCATCACCGAGCTGCCCTGGGGCGACCTGCTGAGCGCCCTGAACGCCGGACCGCAGGACAACGACTACATCCCATCGGGGACCTGGGTTGCGCCGCGGCCCGGGGAGGCCGAGGCTGTGCAGGCTGCGATCGCGGCACTGCAGGAGACCCACGACGCGGTGGCCGACCTGCTGCTGGCTGAGTCTGTGCACCAGATCGTCGCCGGCAATCCACCGCGCGCCGCGGCCGCGCTGGACCTGCTGGGCGCGGGGGAGGCGGTGCCGCCGGACCCCGAGGTCGTGCAGACGCCGCGCTCGGGCATCCCCTTGCAGCACAAGGTCGCGCTCGTCGTCAGCGTCGACGCGGCCCCCCTTCCCGGCTGGGACACGACCGCACCGCGAGCCCTGGCCGAGCCGCGGCTGGAGGTGTGGGCGCAGCACGCGTTGGGCGCCGTGGCCGTCCCGGAGGGGGCATGCGCTCTGGACATCCTGTACGACGCGGCCCGCTTCCCCGACCTGGACCCGGTGGTCGCCGAGGTCGCTGCACTGCTGCGCGGGGTCCTGGCGCAGGGGCACCCTCTGGACCTGGGCCGTCCGACCGACGGAGCCGAGCTGCTGGCACGTGCCTCGGCAGCACGCGACGCGCTGGCCGCCGCCGCGGCCATCGGGACGGTTGAGGCGCTCGCGCCGTTCTCCCTGCATCTGCCTTCGGCCGATCCGGACCTCCCGCTGACCGGCGACGAGGAGGCGGTCGCGCTGGAGGCGCTGGTCGAGGAGGCCGGCCGGCGCGCGGCAGCCGCGACCGCTCTCATCGATCGCGCCGCCGCTGCCGCCTCCCGGATCGCCCAGGCCGAGGGCGCGGGACAGGCCCTGGTCGATCGCGCCGGACCATCGGGACGGGCCCTGGCCGAGCAGTCCGCACGGGAGCTCGTCGATCAGGCGACACGCGCAGTGGGCAGGACCCAGGCCGAGCTGGCCGCGCAGGCGCTGGTCGCGGTGTTCGGCGCGGGGTTCCTGGCGGTGCCGCTGCTGCCCGCACCGGCCGCTGACGACGAGTGGGCGCAGGCGTGCGGGCCGGGCGGGGTGACCGCGCGCCCGGGCGCGGACATCCGGCCGTGGCTGGCGCGTGCTGGCCGGCTGCGCGAGACCACCTCGGCCTACGGCGAGACGCTGCTGGTGCGTGAGGCGCTCGGCCTGCGGCCGTCCCTCAGAGTCGTGCAGACCCCGGTCTCGGCCTACCCCAGCTGGGTGGGACTGCCGTTCCCCGACGCCGTGCCCCCGTTCGTTCCGGTGGCGAGCACCGTGGCCGAGGTGCTGGGCGGCGACCCCGCCGGAACCGTCACCGGCGTTGTGGTCGACGGCTGGACCGAGGTGGTGCCCAAGCGCCTGCGGCGAGCCGTCGACCCCGCCAAGCCCGACGACCAGCCCGAGATCGTCGACGTCACCACGACCGGGGTGGCGCTCAACGCCAACGCCCCCGGGGCTCGACCTCCGCAGGCGATCCTGCTCGCGCTCTCCGCCGATGGTGCGCGCTGGAACGGCGACCGACTGGTCCGCGTGATCGACGAGTCGCTGGCGCTGGCGCGCATGCGCTGCGTGACCCTGGACCAGGTGCCGTTCGTGGGGCAGTACCTTCCCGCGCTCTACTTCCGCGACTGGTCGCTGCAGGGCGAGCCCGTCCTGGACTGGTCGAAGATCGCTGTGGAGTTCACCAGTAAGGCGACCGCGACCTTCCTGACGGTGAAGCCATGACCTTCGACTTCATCGCCACCGAGCGGTTCACCGCCGTCCAGACCTTCGCGCTGGCCAAGCCGCCGTCGTGGACCCGACTCGAACCGGTCTCCACCACCGGCGACCCGACTCCCGGCCTCGAGGCCCGGGTGCACGACCCGCTGTGGCTGATCGGTCGGCAGTGGCAGCTCGGGGAGTTCCACGGCGAGGACGCCGGGACGCCGCTGGCCGTGCGCGTGGTGACCGATACCGTGGCGGTGGACCGGTGGTCGGCGGGCCTGGACTCCCCAGCCGCGCCGCTGGAGGGCGACCTGCTCGAGTCGTGGATCGAGCGGGAGCCGTCGAACGGCTCCACGCCGGGCCTGCGGGCGCGGGCGGAGGCCGGGTCCACGCTCCTGGCGGCGCTCGACGACGCCGGGCTGGCCGCGCACCGGGCCCCGCTCGTCGCCGCCTGCCCGTTGGACGCCACCGCACCGCCGGATGCGGACCTCGACGTGGCCTGGGCCCGGATGGTCCGACTGCTCGGCGGCCGCGGGCTGGCCGACGCCGCGCTGCTGGCGGCAGCCCTCGAGGAGGCCGCACCCGGCCTGCCCGCCTGGCTGGTGCCCGCCGACGACGGCGAGGCCGACGCGCTGCACGCGGTTGTAGACCCCTGGTTGACCTGGTACCGCACCGAGATCGCCCCGCCGGTCGGCGGCGCGGACGCCTGGGTGGGGGAGCGCTTCGAGTACCACTTCCGGATCGGCGCCGGACCCCAGGTCATGGCCACCGGGCAGCACTCCGGCGGCGACCTGGACTGGTACGTGTTCGACGCCGCGGACGGGCCGTTCGACCCAGCGCCCGAGCCGGTGGCCGACCGTCAGGTGCATGCCCTGCTGGCCAGCCCGCTGCGCTACCCCGGCATGCCCGCGGACCGGCTGTGGGAGCTGGAGGACGCGCAGGTCAACCTCGGCATCGTCGAAGCGGAGCCCTGGGACGTCGCGCGACTGCTCGTCGCAGAGTTCGCGCTGACCTACGGAAACGACTGGCTGGTCGTGCCGATCGATGTCCCCTTCGGATCGCTGGTGTCGGTCGAGTCGGTGACCTACGTGACCACGTTCGGGGAACGGTTCGTCGTGCGTCAGACCGGAAAGGTCAGCCCCGACGGTCGGTGGCGGATGTGGACGATTCCGGGCGTCGACGGCCTGCTCGTGCCGCCCGGCGCCATCGCGGTCCAGGACGGACCGGCCGTCGAGGAGGTGCTGTTCCTGCGCGACGAGATGGCCAACCTGGCTTGGGCGGTGGAGCGCAGCGTCCAGGGGCCGAGCGGCTTCGCCCGTGACCGCGCCCGGGAGAACGACGACCCGATCCCGATCACCCCCGGCCCGGTGCCGCGTGCGCAGTTGGACTACCTGCTGCAGACCGGGGTGCCGGGGCGGTGGATCCCCTACCTGCCGAAGCCGACCGGCTACCGCGCCGTCTCGCTGCAGCAGGGTCGGATGCCCGACGCCGCCGGCAACCCGGTCGCCCCACTGGGCCGCGTGCTCAACGACCCGGCGGTGCGACTCGTGCCGGACTCGGAGATCCCCCGCGAGGGCCTGCTCGTGCGTCGTCAGCCGTCGATGACCCGCCGCGCCGACGGTAGCTACCTGTGCTGGACGACGCGACGCGTCAGCGTCGGTCGGGGAGAGGGCGCGAGCAACCTCGCGTTCGACACCGCCCATCCCAGGAGGTAACGACTTCAGTGCCCCTCCCAGCCGCATGTACGTCGAGGAGCAGTCAGCATGGCCAAGGAGTAGACGATGTCCTTTCCCCCCCGGACTCGACCCTGCTGACCGCTGACTTCAAGGTGGAGAACGCCCTCGACACCGCGCTGGCCGAGACTCGGGCATCCCCACGCGGTATCGACTTCGGGGCCACCTGCTACTCAGCCAGCTTGCTCAGGGTGGCCATCCCCTACTGACCTACCAGCTACGAACGCGCTAGTTGCGTCCGGCAGAGTGGTGTACGGCTCCCCGGTGAGCGTGACGCTGTATGAGCAGTGACGGCCACCGCGTGATCCTTCGAGTGATCTCTCACAACCGACTCGAAGAAGGACACTGCGATGACCGTCACACCAATTACTGAACCTGCCCGCCTGCTTGAGGAACAACTGTCCCAGGCCAGCCCGGACCTGCTGCGCGGACTGCTGCGGACCTTCATCAACACCCTGCTCAGCGCCCAGGCCGACAGCGTGTGCGGCGCGGAGTACGGCGCGTCCAGCCCGGACCGGGTCAACCAGCGCAACGGCTACCGGCACCGCGACTTCGACACCCGCGCCACATCAGGACCAGCTCGACGGTGTCACGGTCGCGATCGAACGGTCGGACCGAGAGCCCAGCGTTCACCCGCCGATGATGACACGGGCCGAGCCACCCTTGAACCCCCAGCTGACGGCATCGGCGAAGGATCTCGTCACCCTCGCACCCATCCACGAGCTGACCTGACGTGCCCCATACCGCCGCGTACCGTCCCGGTCAGCGGCGCTGCCTACTGCCGCGTACCGTCCCGGTCAGCGGCGCTGCCTACTGCCGCGTGCGGACGCACCTCGGGGGTCTTGGCCGCACCTGCGTCGATGCCGCCAGACCAGGCGGCCCGGCCCGTCAGATCGGGCGAGAGGTCGGCCAGGATTGGGCCGTTCAGCCCGGGGGCAGCACGTCAGCCGAAGAGGACGTGCAGCCCGAACAGGGTGCCGATGCAGCCGGTCACGATCCCGAAGATGGAGCGACCGCGGCCGTGGGTGCCCTGCCGGTCCGCGGCGCGCAGGCCAAGGAACCCCAGGACGATTGCGGCCGGACCGAGGAAGAAGAGGGCGAGCGAGACAAGCCCGACGTAGCCGGAGGCGATGGACTGCCACGAGCGGCCGGTCGGTACAAGCCAGTGAATCGGGTCGGTGGGGTGCTGCCCAATCGTGGGCGCGGCGCCCGGACGTGCCGCCAGTCGCACTCTGACCTGCTCAGGGTGAGCGTGGTCCCTGCGCGGCGCACCAGCCGGGACGTGCGGCGCGACGTGCTCGGTCCACGACATGCCGTCCCAGTAGCGACGGGTCAAGGACGGCGACTGTGGATCGTCGTACCAGCCTGCTGGAACCCCCGTCGTACTCGTCATGTCCGCTCATCGGAACCGACCAGGATCGACTTGACCCGAGCCCGCACCCTCTCGCCTGTTCGGCCGTGCTAGCCGTCGCCTCGTCGGCGCCATGAGCCCGACAAGCAAGCCACATCGCGGGCCTTAGGACGGACACGTCGAGGCCTACTGTCGTCGGAGGCTTGGTCGCACCGACTTTGGAGGGCCTCGACCCTCGCCACCCGCGTCACACTGCCGCGTATCGCGCGCAGTCCAGGGGCTTCGGTGCAGCCAATGGTGCAACGTGAGCAATCCAGCGCTGAGGAAGTCGACTTGTTTCCATCTTGCTGACCGCGCCCCCACACTTGATGGGAGTCCATCGAGGGAGGTTCGGGATCGAGCCACAGCGCATGCGCTGGGACCTGATGCCGATCCTAGGAGCAGTTCAGTTACCCTCTGCATTTGCGGCATCACCTTGTGGCATCGCAGGGGCATATTCCGCCACGTTCTACCGGAATAGCTTCGACATTCCGACAAGAACCTTCCGACTCGCCCGACGCAAGTTCTACGCTGCTCTGGCCAGAGCAGCTCCATCGAAGGGTGCCTCAGATGCGCAAGGTTCAGGTCATCCTGCAGGACGACATCGACGGTAGCGAACCAGCACAGACCGTGTACTTCGCCTTGGACGGCAAGACCTATGAGATCGACCTGAGCGAACAGCACGCCGCAGCGCTACGCGAGGCCCTTGCCCCATGGATCTCGGCGGCTCGCCGGACCTCCACCACGCGAAACCCCAACCCTCGAGCCACGTCGCAGGGGTCATCGGACACCGTCGACATCCGCCGCTGGGCCAAGGAGAACGACATCCCGGTCAGCGCACGCGGCCGCATCTCGATCGACTTGCGCAACCGGTACGAGGCCGCGCACTAGCAACGGACGCATCCAAGATCACCCCACCCCGGGGGCCCGACCTATACAGCTCGGGCTCGGTTTACCGGTCGGCGACTGCCGGTATTCCTCGCCTTCGGAGCCAAAGCACGTGGCAACGTGAGCGTGAGGACCTTCCGCGTCCTGTTGCCGCGACTCGCGCTACTCCAGGACAGACCCCAGACGCTACTTGCGGCAGAAGAAGATGGTCTTGTGCCACAGTGAAGCGTGCCCTCGCGTCCCATGTCCTTGAGGCAAGGGCGACTGGCTGCTGCGACTCTCCTCGCCCTCGCGCTTGTTGCTGGCTGCGCCGAGGATGGCAGCGGCGATGTCGCCTCCGGATCGAACGGGAGCGGTCCGGTCGTTGCGCACCCTGATGGGGGAGACGGGTCCGGCACCGACGCATTGATCGAGGGCCCACTGACGTTGTCCGGCGGGTGCCTGCTGGTGGGCGAGTTCCCGGTCGTCTGGCCCTACGGCACTACGTGGGATGCGCAGGCCCAAGCAGTCCGGTTGTCCGACGGTCAAGTGGTCGTCTTGGGTGACCGAGTCAGCGGTGGCGGCGGCTATCCGTACTTGTCCGACCTTGGAACTGAGCTTGCTGAGCCGCTGGCGGGCTGCCCGGCGAACAAGTACGGAGAAGTCGCGATGTTCAACGCCGGGGAGCAGATCACCGTCACCAAGTGACCCATGCCCTCAGCGGGCTGGTGGGGATGGTCCGACGGCCGGGTCGTCTGCCCACGACCGCTGACCGGCCCGGGCAAGCGTTGTCGCGCAACCATAGCGACCACGCCGGGAACCTGCGGCACTCCGCCGCCAGCCGGGCGCGTCGGCGGGCATCGCAACGCCCACTATGACTCGCGCGCGCCCCAGTTCGAGCCGGTGCCATGGCCTCCTGGTCGATGCATTCCCGTGGGACCCGAACTCCGGCGACCCGAACCCCCTCGACTCCGTGCCACCTGCGGACCCGGGGAGGCGCCAACTGCCTGCGCGGCAGACGCCGCCTTGGCCGGACTCGTCGCTCCGCTGCACGAGTGAGTTGTGTTGCGGCCTCAAGTTCAATCGTTGCGGCATAGAGAAGTGAATCTGGGCAGGGCCCTGCGTTTGCCCATCGACCAACAACAGCACCGTGCCTACGCCGGAACTCCGCACAGGTGGCGGCATTGACTGCCGGCAGGGCTGCCAGGAGTTCGAGCGGGCATCGGACCTCCTCATGCGAGGAGGCCCGCGGCAACTCGATCCGGGTCGCTCCGACCGAGGGCAGCCAGGGTGCGGTAGGGACCGGCGCCCAATTGTTGGGAGCATTCCCTCGCGATCACTTCGACCCCAGACGGCATCCGTCCGTCGGCAGTCAGACCGAGATCCTCGTACATGGCAGATGCGGCCCCAAACCGACGCGCGGCTTGTTGCCGGTCACTAGGGATGACCATGTCGGCGTCATGAATGGTGATGATGGTTTCCGGGTAGTGGTGAGCCCCGCCGGTCTGTGACTGGCGGGGCTCGTGGTCGTGATGTCGCAGTTGTGGTCAGCCTGTCGCGGGGTTGGTCATGGTGTCGTGGTGGTCACTCGGCGGTGACCTCGGTGACGGCGGCTCGGGCTGAGGACTCGTCGACGATGGTCTTGCTGCTGGCGTAGGCGGCGACCAGGGATTGGATGGCCAGGTTGTTCACGGC
>JAQBEX010000167.1:0-11406 GCA_032123675.1 Actinomycetes bacterium | reverse complement strand
CGGTGCATCGCTATCCCCCAACCTACCGGGTGTCTGCGGGTATGGGGACTTGCGCGGGCTGGCAGGACGAGTGACCCACGGGGACCAAGCAAGAGGCAACAACCACTCTCCGCAGCCGGGCAGGATCGCCGGGTTCCCGGGTGCATCCGAGCCCGCTCAACAGGCGACCGGTTGCGGGTCGCGCCGGTGCTCACGAGACTTCAGATGGGTGCATCCGCGCCCACGAGGGCCGGGCGACCGGGCTCACTCGCGCATCGCGCGCGGCGGTCGTGAGAGGAGGCCTGCGATATGGGACGTGGACACGCGATCGGCCGCGCTGCAGGACTGGTGCTGGCGGCTTCCATGGCACTCGCTGGCTGCTCCCCCGAAGACCCGACCGCCCAGCCGCTGCCCTCGCCCACGACCGCGGTGGGGAACTCGGGGACCGACACGCCCAGCGAGGCACTGACCGGGACGCCGAGCGCGCCGGTGGCCTCACCGGCGCCGGACGGCCCCGCCGACGCCGCGGCGCCCAGCCCCAGCTCCACAGCCGGCCTCCTGCCAGCGGCGGATGGGCCGCCCCCCACCCGGGGACCGGTGCGCCTGGAGCGCTGGTTCGATCGGGAGCTCTCGGGCAGTGGACTGCGCATCGGGCGGCTGCGCGAGCAGACGTCCGAGTACCGCTCGTACAACGTGTCCTACCGAAGCCAGGACCATCGCATCTCCGGTGTCCTGAATGTTCCGCAGGGACGCGGCCCCTTCCCCGCGGTCGTCCTCGCGCACGGCTACATCGATCCAGCGATCTACGTCCGGGGCCAGGGGATGCCGCGCGAGCGCCGGGCTCTGGCCGCGTCCGGGTTCATCGCCCTGCACGTCGACTACCGCAACCACGCGGCCTCTGACTACGACCCTGCCCTGCAGCGGACCTTCCGCCTGGGCTACCCGGTCGACGTCGTCAACGCCGTGAACGCCCTGCGGGCCACCGACGAGGTGCCAGTGGACGACGACCGGATCGCCCTCATGGGCCGCTCGATGGGCGGCGGGGTCGTCTACAAGGCCCTTGAGATGGCCCCCGGCCTGACGGAGGCCGCAGTCGTGTGGGCCGCGGTCTCCTCCGACGAGGCCGACAACTACCGGCAGTTCGCCCGGCCCTCGCCGTTCTGGAACTACGTCGACGACCGCTGGGGACCCCCCGATGAGAACCCTGACTTCTGGAAGGGAATCTCGCCGGACCAGCACTTCAACCGGATCACTGAGCCGGTGCTCATCGTGCACGGCACCGCGGACACGACCTGCCCGCCCCGGTGGGCCTCGCACACCGCGCGTGCCATGGAGCGTGCCGGGGTGCCGGCCGTCCTGAAGTGGTACGAGGGCGAGGGCCACACGTTCGGAGCCGCCTTCGATCAGGCCATGGCACGGACCGTGAGGTTCCTCGACAACCGACTGGGCTGAACCGGACCGATCGGCCCCGGGCGCCGCTCGTCCCATGCAGAGAGAACCACCGAACCCCTCTCCGACTTCAACTACTCCCGCAGCCACGCGTCGTTCTCCCCGTGGACTGATCTCGGCTACTGGCTGTGCAACCGGGCACAACGCTCCATCTGGACGCAACACCAGGTTCGCGGTTGCAGGCCGGTGCTCCAGTCAGCGACGAGGCCACTACGTTGGTCCTGAGGCTCGTCGCGCCAGACCGCCGGGGTGTCGAGGGCAACCTGAGGCAGTTGCCTCGGATGTGCTCGCGGCACGCCCGCGTGGTCGCCCCCTGTCCTGCCGATCCGCCGCTTTCCGCCGCGCATCGGGCGAGGGCAGGGTGCGGCGCTGCCGCCTCTGAGCACAAACCGAGCTGCGGTAGTCCCGATTGGCCACCCACGGCCGCAGGCCAAATCGCCCGCCGGCGGACACGTCGGGCACTGCGTGACCAATGGCCCTGTGGAGTCCGTGGTGGGCAGGCCTAGCCTCGGTGATAGGGAGAGGACATGGCTGCCACCGGACTGATGCGTCCCCTACTCACAGTGGCGATGGCACTATGCGTGATCGGGGCGATCGATTCGGCCCTTGATGGGGCATGGGACCAAGTTGTGCTGTTCGCGGCGACGCTGCTGCTCATCGCCGCCGCCGTCGTGGCGCGGCACCCGAAGCGACGGGCCCTCACGCTGCGCGAGGACCTCTCCGACTGGCTGCGCTCGCGCTCGGAGCTGACCGGCGAGCCGGTGGAGGTGCTCGCCGACCGCGCGGTGGCCGCGCACCGGGCCGGCCTGACCGGGCTGGAGGATCCGCCGTGATGGCCGCCGCCAGCACGCTGCCGCTGTCTGTGCGACCACTCGGCCCGGACGGGGGCACCGCCGGGTCGGAGCCGGCCGGCCGTCCGGAGCTGCTCGGCGGCAAGGGAGCCTCGCTGGGCCAGCTCATCGCCGCGGGACTGCCGGTTCCCCCCTGCGAGGTGCTCACCACAGCTGCGTACCGGCAGGTGGTGCGCGCGCCTGACCTCCGCGAACTGCTCGACGATCTGGCCCGCGGCCGCGCTGTGCCCGATGACGAGATCGACCGGCGGTTCCTGGCCGCCGACCTGCCCGAGCCGGTGCTGGCCGAAATCGGCGGACTGCTCGACCGGATCGGCCTCGGCGGGGCCGTCGCGGTGCGCTCCTCGGCCACGACTGAGGACCTCGAGGGCACCTCCTTCGCCGGGCAGTACCGGTCGGTGCTCGAAGTGGCCGACGACGCCGCCCTGCTCGACGCGCTCCGACTGGTGTGGGCCTCGTTGTGGCACCGGGCGCCGCGCGCGTACCGGCGGTTCCACGGCTTCGACGGCGACGTGGCCATGGCTGTGGTGGTGATGGCCATGGTGCCGGCTCAGCGCGCCGGGGTGGCGTTCACCCGCGACCCGGGCGGATCCTCCGACCGGGTCCGGGTGGAGTCGGTGGAGGGCCTTGCCGAGGGGCTGGTCTCCGGTGCCACCACTCCCCGCTGCTACCTCCTGGCTCGCGACGACCCGGCCCAGCCCCACTCCCCAGCGCCGCTGGCGGAGGTGGGACGCCTGGCGCTGCGCTGCGAGGAGCTGTTCGGCTCGCCCCAGGACGTCGAGTGGGCCTGGGACGGCACTCGCGTGTGGATCGTCCAGTCCCGGCCGATCACCACATCGACCGGGATCGCCGATGATGACGGCTTCGACAGCGCCGTGGGACGGCGCACCCGGTACACGACCGCCGGAATCGGCGAGATGCTGCCCGGCGTCCTTCCCGTCCTTCGCTGGTCGAGCGTGTCGTACTTGATCGAGGAGGGCTTCCGGCACGTCTGCGACGAGCTGCGCACCCTGCCCGCCAACGTCCCCGAGGCCGAGCACTTCGTCGTGCGTGTGCGCGGCCGGGCCGCCATGAACCTCGACGCGTTGACCGCCGTCGCCGCTGCGCTGCCGTCCGGGACGCCGGAGGAGCTCGAGAACCAGTACTTCGGCTCCGGGGCCCCGGAGCCCGGCGCCGAGGGCGAGGTCCCGCCGAAGGGATCGCGGTGGCACATGCCGGGCACCCGCGAAATCGCCCACGACGTGCGCGTGGTGGGCGCGCATCGGCGGGCCCGGCGGGAGGCTGCGGTCGTTGATCGAGCTGCCAGCGCGGTTCTGGACGACGCCCCGGAACTCAGCACGCTGACGGACGTCGAACTGCTCGCCCTGCGCGCTCGCGTGCTGGACCTGGCCGCCCGGGCGATGACTGCCGAGTTGGCGGTGGCGGCCGCGGCCGCAGCCGCCTACGGGCGGCTGGAGGGGACCCTCTGCCGCCATCTGGGCTCGAGCGGATCGTCCTGGGCCCAGCTGTCGACCCGGTCGGTGGGCGCCCAGACAGTACCGGCGCGCGCGGCTGCCATGGGCCACCGGCTCTCCGCGCGCTGCCCCGAGGCCCTCACCGCGCGGGACTGGCCCGAGGCTCGCGAGGCCCTGGCCGAGGCGGGACTGGCCGACGAGGTCGTGGACCTGGCCCGCAGGGCCGGCTGCCGCTCGGTCTTCGCCGGCCCGACCTGGGATGAGGACCTCACAGCCATGTGGGCGCTGGTCCGGGCCGGCGCGGCCCGCAACGTGCCCGCCCCCGCCGACTGGGAGCTCCTGTCTCGGATGGAGCACGCGCTGGTCTCGAGGCCCGGTTGGACACGCACCCGGATCCTGACCGGCCAGGTCGTCGATGTGCGCCTGCACATGGTGCGGGCCCTGCTGGCCGAGGCCACCGAGTTGCTCACCCGTCGCGAGCAGGCCAAGTCCGCGGTGCTGTCCCTCGGCGGAGTCATGCGTCGGATCGAGCGGGAGGCCGGCGCGCGCCTGACCGACCGAGGGCTGCTCGCCGACCCCACCGACGTGGAGCACCTGACCCCGACCGAGCTGCGCGCGGCCCTGCTCATGGACCGCGGCCCGTCGGCCGACGTGGTCGATGCGCGGCGCCGGATCGTCGCCCGCTGGCAGCAGGAGGACGAGCTCCCGCTGTTGTTCACAGGGCGCCCCGGGCCGACGCTCGGCGCCGTTCCGCCGGGCCAGCAGCTCAGCGGGTGGGGGGCCAGCCACGGGCGCCACACCGGCCCGGTCCGCGTGCTCACCGAGCCCGACGATTCCATGGTCGAGCGTGGCGACGTCGTTGTCGCGCGCCGGACCGACGCCGCCTGGTCGCCGGTGTTCCTCAAGGCCGGGGCGATCGTGGTCGAGCAGGGTGGTCCGCTGTCCCACGCGGCCATCGTCGCCCGCGAGCTCGGCCTGCCCGCCGTGGTCAACGTCCCCGGAGCGGTGGCCCGGCTGCGGGCCGCGGACGTCACGGTCGTCAGCGTCGATGGCGACTCCGGCCTCGTGGTGATCCCGGCCGCGACGGCCCCCCCGGAGGAGGTGGCCGGATGATCCCGTTCCTGCTGGCCACCGAGGCCCTCACCACGCCGGCCGGCGACGAGGTGACGCTCGGCGTGTTCGTCCCAGCGATCATGGGTGCGGGCGTCGTGTTCTCGCTGGCCACGGTGGTGCGCGACCTCGTCGAGCGGGGGACCAGCGTGGCCGCCGGGCGCAACGCCGAGGTGCACGGCCGGCTGGCTGCCGGCGAGGCGCTCGGCCGCCCCGGACTGGCCGTGGGGCCCCGCCCGCTGTGGCATCGCAGCGCTCTGGGCATCACCGGGGTCGCCGGGATCGCCTTCGCGATCTACCTGGTGATCGGGGCGACCTACAACTACTTCAACCCTGGCGGGTACCTGGCCGGGGTGGCCTGGCTGTGGACGCTGTCGCTGGCGCTCGTCGCACTCTCGGCGACCCTCGGGACCGCTGCCCTGGTCGGCGCCGCCCGGGGCCGGGTGCCGGGCTGGTCGTGGCGCGTCCTCGTGCGGACCCCGCTGCTGGCCCCGCAAGTGCGATCGGCCCGGCAGGACCGCCTGCGCTGGACGGCGATCGGGGCTGCTGTGGCGCTGACGATCCTGTCGATCCTGCTGGCCAACCCCAGCAAGATCCGCCCGATCGACTCGGCGCTGTCCGAGCTGGCTGGTGCCCCGTCTCTGCGCAGCGAGGGCCTGGTCGCGACATGGGCGGGGTCGACGCCCTTGTCCCTGGCCGTCGCCGTGGTGATCGGCATCGCGACCTGGGGCTGCGCGCGGTTCGCCCGGCTGTTCGTGACCGCCGCCCTGATGAGCCTCGGGATCAGCCTTGCGCTGCGCGCCCTGGTCGATCGGCCACGCCCGCCGTACGGGCCGTGGGCCGACGCGCAGATGTCCTTCCCGAGCGGGCACCTGACGCAGGTCACGCTGCTGGTCGTGCTCGTACCGCTGGCGGTGTTCGCACTGACCCGGCGGCCGTGGGTCCAGCACGTGGTCTCGACAGCCTCGGTGGCGGCGCTGGTGTTCATCTCGGCCAACCGGATCGCCGTGGGGGTGCACTGGCCCACGGACGTGCTGGCCGGGATCCTGCTGGGCCTGGCGATCGGGTTGTGGACCAGGGCCTCACTGCTCGACCCGGTGCAGCACAGATCGTGCCGCCGGTGCGCATTCCACAGCGAGGACGCCGTCGGGGCAGCCCCCGGCCACCGAGGAGGTGACAGGCGATGATCTGGCCGGCCCATCGACCCACCGGCGTGATCCACCTGAGCGACCGGACGACGCGGACCCTGCGGGTCAGCGCCCGCGTGCTCGCCGGCATCGCGTGGGCGACCCTGGCCGCGCTGGCTGCCCGGGGGCAGATCCCCACCAACCCCCAGGACATCCTGCTGGTGCCCTACGAGGCCGAGGTCCAGCTCGCGCTACTGGCACTGGTGGGCCTGGGCATCCTGGCCTCCTTGGCCTGGCCGGCGGTCGGTGCCACGATGCTGGCCCTGGGCGGGACCGGGTTGGCCGTGCATGCCGCCGTGGCCTACCCGACCTACATCGTGCTCTTCGTGGCCCTCGCGTTCTTGACCCCGTCGGTGATGCTGTGGCTGGCCTGGCAGCGCGACGAGACCCGTCGGCGCATCCTGACGCTTGCCGCCGTGACCAGCGGACTGCTCCTTCTCGCCGGCGCGGGCGCCAGCGAGATCAGGACCCAGCTCTTCGGATTCGCCGCGGCCCAGAGCGACACCGGTGCCCTGACTGGCAGCAGCATCCAGTGGGCGTGGGCCGGGGCCGTGTCGGACAGCGAGTTCGCGGTCGTGGCACGGCCCGCCGACGGGGCGGACACCGTGGGCCTGCTGGTGGCCGCCCAGGGCGAGCCCGAGCGCCTGGTCGACACCGCTGAGGTGATCGACGGGGTGGCCACGCTCAGGGCGGATTCGCTGCAGGCGGGCACGCCGCACACATACCGGTTCTCGGTCGACGACCAGGACGATGTGTGGGTGGGCCGGGTGCGCACCTTCCCGCGGTCCTCCGAGGGGGCGATCACCATCGGGTTCAGCTCGTGCGCCGGTACCGGGTCCAACGCGGCGGTGTTCGACGAGATCCGCCGGCAGGCCCCCGACCTGTTCGTCATCACCGGTGACCTGCACTACGCGAACATCTCTGCGAACGACCCGTCGATCTTCGCCGCCGCCTACGACACGGTCCTGAGCCAGCCGGCGCCCGCGGCGATGCTGCGTGAGATGCCGATCGCCTACGTCTGGGACGACCACGACTACGGCCCGAACGACGCCGACCGGGATTCCCCTTCGAAGCCGGCCGCCCACTCGGCCTACCGCAGCCACGTGCCCTACCAGGACCTCCCCGTGGACGGCACGATCGCCCAGTCCTTCGACGCGGGTCCCGTGCGGGTGCTCCTGACTGACCTGCGCTCAGAGCGCAGCGCCGACGACCAGACCCTGCTAGGCGCGGCGCAGCGCGAGTGGCTGCAGCGCCAGCTGCTGGCGGCACGTGACGAGGTGCCGCTGGTGATCTGGGTCAGCCCCTCGCCGTGGATCGCCACCCCCCAGGCCGGTCAGGACCACTGGGGCGGCTTCGCAGCCGAGCGCCGCGATCTCGCCGACTTCATCGCCATGAACGACATCGACAACCTGCTCGTCGTCTCCGGCGATGCGCACATGCTGGCCATCGATGACGGCACGAACTCGGACTTCACCTCGGGGGCAGCCGGGCCCTCGCCGGAGATCCCGGTCCTGGCGGCCGCGGCGCTGGACCGTCCCGGCAGCGAGAAGGGCGGCCCCTACAGCACCGGGATGCACCCGGGGCCGGGCCAGTTCGGCCTGGTCCACGTCGATCCGCAGGGCGATGAGGTCACGGTTCGTCTGGAGGCGCGCACGGACGACGGCCGGGTGCTCGCCGAGTACGAGTTCACCCGCCGGATCCGCTAGTCCCGGTCAAGGCTCGCCTCGCCGAGGGTGATCGTCTTCGGGTCGATCGCCCGCGGCGAGGCCACGGAGGGCAGCGACATCGACCTGGCCGTGTTCGCCTCCTCCGGGTGGGACGGGCGCACTGACCTCGAGACCTGGGTGCGCACCAGGGTGGGCAACGACTGCGACGTCCTCGTGGTCACGCCGAGAAGTCCTTGCGTGAGCTCACCGCCAGGGTCTTTGGGGTGTACGGATCCGAAGCGAATGGGTTTCCCCTCCATGGCCCGCAGACATCGTGTGCCCCGGTGGGGTCACACGATGTCTCGGCGTCGGAAGCCCACGAACCCGATGACGGTGAGCACTGCGAGTGCGAGGGTCAACCAGGCCATGCCGGACCAGTCAGGGGCGGCGGCGGTCACGTTGGGGACGTGCCAGAAGGGGCTGATACCCAGGATCCAGTCCCAGATCCGGAACAAGGGGCCGAGGATGGTCAGGGCGAATGAGGCGACCAGGCCGAGCCATCCGATGAGGCGCACCTCGGGTCGGGCCCCGATCGCGGCCAGGGCCAGGGCGACCAAGACCCATGTGGC
The DNA here is from genome assembly GCA_032123675.1 of Actinomycetes bacterium. Classification (GTDB taxonomy): domain Bacteria; phylum Actinomycetota; class Actinomycetes; order S36-B12; family CAIYMF01; genus Prado023. The sequence goes on along the minus strand of JAQBEX010000167.1, from coordinate 3,101 downwards.
TGGGATCGTCGCCGCTGCTTGGCCGAAGACCTGACCCCAGCCCAGGCCGGCCTGATCGGAGGCGAGAGTCGCGATCACGGAGCCGGCGATCAACAGGGCCAACGCGGAGCCGGCCAGGGCCAGGACAGTGTTGGCGGAGAAGTAGGCGCGGCGGGTGACGGATCCGGCAAGGAGTGGGTCCACGCGGTCGTTGCGCTCCTCGGCGTAGATGCGCATCGCGACCTGGACACCGGATATGGCCGCGATGATGCCAGCAAGGCTCAGTACGGTGGACAGGAACTGCGCGGTCAGGTCGGCCTCCGTGACCGTGCCACCGGCCAGTGCCTGGGCCATGGCAGGGTTCGCCTGAAGCACCTCACCGACGGCAGTGGCCACGAACCCGAACACGAACCCAAGCACGACGAATGCGAGCAGCCAGGTGATCAGGCTGCCGGCGTTCAGGCGCGTGACGAGGCCGGGCAGGGTGGATTCCCAGCCGCCGCGGGCGGGGCCCCGCTTGGGGGCGATGAGGCCCTGCCCGAAGTCGCGGCGTGCCTGCAGCCAGAAGGCGTACGCCATGAGCGCGAGGAAGGTGGTCAGGGCGAGCAGAAGCGGCCACGGGTTGTTCTCAGTTGCCGGGGCGACGTGCTCGAGCCAGCCGAAGGGGGTGACCCACGTCGCCCACTCGGGACCCTCGACCGCGTCGATGTACCCGCGCAGCACGAAGAGGCTGCCGAGGATCCCGATGGCCAGGGTGCTGGCGCTGCGTGCGTCCGAGCCGATCTGAGCGGTCACCGCGGACAGGCCGGCGAACATGAGCGCGGAGGCGGCGAAGGTCATGGAGAGGAAGAGCGTGTCGGTGGGGTCTCCGCCGAAGATCATCGTGAGCACCCAGCTCAACAGGCCGAGGAGCGTGGCCGCGATGACCGCCATCGCCACGGCGACGCCCAGGCGCGTGGGCCGTGACATCACGCTGGAGGCGAGCAGCTCTGCCTGGCCGGAGTCCTCGTCGGCGCGGCTGTTGCGCACGACGATGAGGATCGCCATCAGTCCGGCGAAGAATGCGCCGAGCATGCCGGCTCGCCACGTGTTGAAGCCCTCGGCGGTCATCAGGTCGCGTGCTGGCCCGAAGATCAGGGCCAGGGCCGGGTTGGCCGCGACGGTCCGGCCCAGCGCGGCTGCTTCTGCCGGGTCGGTGAAGACCAGCCTGTATCCGAGGATCGATGACGCGGACAGCACAGAGATGAGCCCCACCCACGGCGCGATGTTCCGGGCGTCCTGGTGTAGCGCGACCGGCAGCAGCGCGCGCCCGCCCGTCATGTGCACGCGGGTCATGTGGGGGACCCCGGCTTGTCAGCGTCCACGTCGTAGTGCCGCAGGAACAGGTCCTCCAACGAGGGCGGGTTGACGGTCAGGGCCGTGATCCCATGCGCGCTCAATGCAGCCAGCGTCTCGTTGAGATCGCGGTCCTCGACGCTTGCAGTGAAGGTTGATCCCTCGAGCCGGGCGTCGTGGGCGAACGACCAGGTGGCGACATCGGTCGGGGGGTCGGCAAGGGTGGCCAGGATCGTTGACCGTGCGTTGGCCCGCAGCTGCTGCAGGGTCCCGGTCTCCACCACCTTGCCGTCTCGGATGATGCTGACCCGGTCTGCGAGGGCCTCGGCCTCACTGAGGATGTGGCTGGACAGCAGGACGCTGCGCCCGCGCGACTTCTCGTAGAGGATCTCCTCCTGGAAGACCGCCTCCATGAGTGGGTCCAGGCCGGAGGTGGGCTCATCGAGCAGCAGCAGCTCGACGTCGGACGCCAGCGCCGCGACGATGGCCACCTTCTGCTTGTTGCCCTTGGAGTACTGTCGCCCGCGCTTCGTGGGGTCCAGCTCGAAACGCTCGACCAGCCGGGCGCGCCGCTGCTCGTCGAGACCCCCGCGCAACCGGCCCAGCAGGTCGATGGCCTGCCCACCGGTCAGGCCCGGCCACAGGCTGACGTCGCCAGGCACGTACGCCAGGCGCTGGTGGAGCGCTTCGACATCCCGCCACGGATCCCCGCCGAGCAGGCTCACCTCGCCGGCATCCGCCCGCAGCAGCCCCAACAGCACCCGTATGGTGGTCGACTTGCCCGCACCGTTCGGGCCGAGGAACGCGTGCACCTCGCCGCGGGTCACCTGCAGGTCCACGCCGTTGAGCGCCAGGAAGGCGCCGTAGGACTTCACCAACCCGTCAACCCGGATCACATGTTCGTGGCCACTCATCTGACCTCCCGCCTTCGCGATAGCAGGGCACGTCCGCTCGACACGGTGGAACCCCGGTGTTGTCGTCGTTCATCTTGCCAGTGCGATGTACTGCTGCATGAGAACCGCGCTGTGGCCGGCGTGACGAAGCGCGGCGGTCCCGGGCCGGCCTCGGGTGGGTGCACACCTCGCTGCCCTCGTGGGCCGCCCTGTGCGGCTTGCTCGACCTGGACAACCCCGCTGTCGGTGTTCACGCTGATGGCTCGTCAGGTGGGGGTTGCGGTGTCACGCAGCCAGGTCGCGCCGTAGCGGGGTTGGTCGGGGGTTGCGCTTGGGGGTGAGTCGTGCTCGGGGAGCACGGTGCTGTGGCCGTGGACGCCCAGCGCCCGGCTGCCCGTCTCCCAGTTCGCCACCCAGATGCCCAGTGCCACCGGTGCGTAGTAGCGCGACGAGGTGGTGGATTCGAAGTCGACCCGCTCGACGACGTCGCCGGCTCGCAGGACGGCTCGTGTGGTCTGCCCGTTGTAGGACGAGGGCGACCACTGGCACACCTCGTGGCTGCGTCCGAGCTCGCTGTACGGCGGCGAGGTCACATCGACTGGGCGGGTGAGCTCGTCGTCAGCGAAGTACAACTGTTCCAGCGGGAGCCGGCGGTGCATCGTGGCGTTCATGGCGCGGATGAGCAACGGCACGAAGCGGGAGCGGTAGCCCACCGCGCAGACGCAGATGACGTGATCCCGGTCGGGGTCGAACCGTGCGCCGAGCGCCGCCACGACGCTGGACTGGTCCGCGCCCGGCCCGATCCAGCAGGTGGAGATCCCCGCTCGGGTGGCCTCGATCACCACCTTCTGGAGGCTGCGGCCCACGTCGATGACCGCGACCCGGTCGTACTGC
>JAQBEX010000166.1:0-5543 GCA_032123675.1 Actinomycetes bacterium | reverse complement strand
GCAGTGGCCCGCCGAGGATACGGTCGCGCTGCCGCGCGGGATCTCGCGGCACGTCGTCCGGTTCGTGCGCGTCAACGCCTCGGTCTACGCCGTCAAGGAGATCGAGGAGTCCTTCGCCAGTCGAGAGTACGGGCTGTTGTTCGACCTCGGCCGGCTCGGCGCCCCATGCGTCGAGCCGGTCGGTGTCATCGCCGGGCGTGAGGACGCTTCCGGGGAGCCACTTCCCGCAGCGCTGATCACCCGGCACCTGTCCTTCTCCCTGCCCTACCGAGCCCTGGTCCGGCCCACTCTGGGTATCCACACCTGGGAGCGGCTGCTGGACGCACTGGTGCTGCTGATCGTCCGCCTGCACCTGCTCGGCTTCGCGTGGAACGACTGCTCGTTGTCCAACACCCTGTTCCTGCGCGATGCCGGTGCCTTCTCCGCACATCTGGTCGACGCCGAGACCGGGGAGATGCACGAGTCGCTCTCGCGGGGCCAGCGCGCCTATGACATCGAGACCGCCGCCATGAACGTCATGGGCGAGTTGATGGATCTGCAGGCAGGCGGGATGGTCCCCGACGCGCTGGATCCCGCCGAGGTGGGTGCGGACTTCCGGCGCCGGTACGAGCACCTGTGGCTGACCCTGACCGACGCCGTCACGGTGTCGAGCACTGACCGCTACCGGATCCACACGCTGCTACGCACCCTGAACGGGCTGGGCTTCGACGTCGCCGAGCTGACCGCGGAGGCCACGGAGGGCGGCTCGCACATCAGGGTCCAGCCCAAGGTCGTGGACGCCGGGCACCACGGGCGCCGGATGATGCACCTGACGGGCCTGGCCATGCACGAGAACCAGGCCCGGCGCCTGCTCAACGACATCGACTCCTACCGTTACGTGTCCGGCCTGGACGACGACCAGAATGTGGCAGCCCGGAGATGGGTGACCGACGTGTATGAGGCGGTGCTCGACCGGATCCCGCCGGAGATGCGGGGCAAGGTCGAGGCCCCCGAACTGGTCCACGAAGTACTGCAGCACCGCTGGTTCTCCTCAGAACGAGCGCACCGGGACGTGGGACTCAACTGGGCCACTGACGACTACGTGGAGCGCTACCTCGCCCACGCACCGGACGAAGCGGCTGTCCTCGGCGCACCGCTGGACGCCGCCGCCGCCACCGCCGATGACGACGTCGATGTCCCCGCCACATGACGTCGTGACGACATGACCTGGCCCGACGAGCGCTCAGCGGCGCGCGGTGGCCACTGAGTACAGCGCGATGCTGGCTGCCACGCCGGCGTTCAACGACTCGGTGGCCCCATCCATCGGGATGCCCACGAGCTGGTCGCATGTCTGGGACACCAGGTGCCCCAGGCCCTTGCCCTCGCTGCCGACCACGACGACCAGCGGACCCGTGGCGATCGCCGGGTCCAGATCCGGCAGCTCGACGCCGCCACCCATCGCCAGCCCGATCACGGTCGCCCCGGACTTCTGGGCCGCCACCATCCAGCGCACGAGGTTCGTGGCCCGCGCCACGGGCACCCGGGCCGCCGCACCGGCGGAGGTCTTCCACGCCGAGGCCGTCATCCCCGCCGCCCGCCGTTCGGGGATCACGACGCCATGGGCGCCGAATGCCGCGGCCGAGCGGACCACGGCACCCAGGTTGCGCGGATCGGTGACGCCGTCGAGGACGACGATCAACGGCTGGGCGCCGGCGTCGAACGCCCGTGCCATGAGGTCATTCGGGTCGGCGTACTTGTAGGCCGGGACCTGTAGGACGATCCCCTGGTGGACTGCCCCGCCGCTGAGGCGGTCGAGGTCCCCCCGGGTCGTCTCCAGCAGCGGGACGCCAAGCCCGACGGCGAGCTTCATCGCCTCGCGGACCCGCTCATCTGCGTCCAGGTACTGCTGGACCTGGAGTGCGGAGGCGGGGATGCCCGCCTGGAGCGCCTCGAGGACGGAGTTGCGACCTGCAACAGACTCGTTTCCCGACTTGCGGCCACCGCGCCCTGCGCCCGACCGGGCGCCACCCTTGCCGCGGGCGCCACCCCTGCCGGAGTGCTTCTCGGCCGAGCGCGCGCGTCGGTAGGCGGTGTGCCCCGGCCGGTCCTCAGCCTTCGGCGTGGGTCCCCGGCCCTCCAGAGCCTGGCGAGGCTGGCCCCCCGAGCCCACGACCTGGCCCTTCTTCGATCCGGGCTTGCGGGTTGCCCCACGTCGTTCCGAGTTGCCTGCCATCACGCCTCCAGGGACCAGCGCGGACCGGCTGGGGTGTCCTCGATGAGGATGCCGGCGTCACGCAGTGAGTCGCGAACCGCGTCGGCGGCAGCGAAGTCGCGAGCGGCGCGCGCGGCCTGTCGAGCCGCAAGTCGCTCGGTGACCAGCGCGTCGAGGGCATCGTGCGCCGCGTCGGTCGTGGTTGTGCCACCCGCCCAGTGCGGATCCATGGGGTCGACGCCGATCACCCCAAGCATGGCGCGCACGGAACCGAGCAGGGCCGCCAGTTGCCCGTCTGGGCTGTCGGGATCGGCGAGCATCCGGTTGCCCTCGGACACCAACTCGTGGATCACGGCCAGTGCGGCAGGCACACCCAGGTCGTCATCCATGGCGGCGACGAACGCATCGGGGAAGGCGGCGGAGGCCTGCGCCGTCCCGGCCCCGAGACGCTCGACTGCCCGCTGCACGAAGCCCTCGAGCCGACGGTAGCCGGCCGCGGCGTCGGACAGCGCTCCCTCGGAGAACTCGATGTGTGAGCGGTAGTGCGCCGAACCGAGGTAGAACCTCAACTCAACCGGGCGGACGCGCTTGACCACCTCGGTGACGAGCAGCGAGTTGCCCAGCGACTTGCTCATCTTCTCGCCGGCCGTGGTCACCCACGCGTTGTGCATCCAATACCGGGCGAAGCCGTCACCGGCAGCCCGCGACTGGGCGATCTCGTTCTCATGGTGCGGGAAGACGAGATCCAGCCCGCCACCGTGGATGTCGAACGTGGGACCCAGGTACATCTCGGCCATGGCTGAGCACTCGAGGTGCCATCCGGGGCGGCCGACCCCCCACGGGGTCGCCCAACCGGGACCCCCGTCACGGGTTCCCTTCCACATGGCGAAGTCGCGTGGGTCCCGCTTGCGGGCGTGCGGATCGGCGTCGCCGGCAGGCTGCATGTCATTGATCCGCTGGCCGGAGAGCGCCCCATACTCGCTGAAGGAGGCCACATCGAAGTAGACGTCACCATCGGAGGCGTAGGCATGACCGCCGTCGATGAGTCGCTGCATCAGGGTGATCATGGCCGGCACGTGCCCGGTGGCCCGTGGCTCGATCGTCGGCGGAAGGCAGCCGAGCACCGCGTAGGCCTCGGCGAAGGCACGCTCGTAGTGCGCTGCGACTGCCCACCACGGCCGTGACTCCACCGCGGACTTGGCCAGGATCTTGTCGTCGATGTCGGTCACGTTGCGGACCAGGGTCACCTCGTACCCCGAGGCGATCAGCCAACGGTTCAGGATGTCGAAGCTGACCCCGGAACGGATGTGCCCGATGTGCGGCTCGGACTGCACGGTGGCCCCGCAGACATAGATCGACACCCGTCCCGGCTGCTCGGGGACGAAGTCGCGCGTGCTGCGCGTGGCGGTGTCGTGCAGTCTCAGGCTCACCCGGGGGATTCTACCGGCCGGGCAGCGTCACCACGGGCCGCCAGAATCAGCCATGACTCCCCTGACGACGGATCAGGCGTTGGGGACCACCAGTACCGTGGCCATGGCCGCCACGCCCTCCCCCCGGCCGGTCAGGCCCAGGCCGTCGGTGGTCGTCGCCGACAGCCGGACGATCGCGCCGCCCAGGGCAGCCGAGAGTGCCTGCTCACCCTCAGCCCGGCGCGGCCCCAGCCTGGGACGGTTGCCGATCACCTGGACCGCGACGTTGCCGATCGTGAACCCGGCGGCGGTCACGCGCTGCAACGTCTCGGCCAGCAGCGCGGCCCCGGAGGCTCCGGCCCACTGCGGTTCGGCCGTGCCGAAGTTCGAGCCCAAGTCACCGAGGCCCGCCGCCGACAGCAGCGCGTCACAGACCGCATGCGCGGCCACATCAGCGTCGGAGTGCCCTGCCAGCCCGTTCTCCCCCGGCCAGGCCAGGCACGCCAGCGCGAGTTCCCGCCCCAGCTCCGGATCTGCGAACGGGTGCACATCCACCCCGACGCCCACCATGGGCAGAATCGTCATCGGTCCCCCTCCCTGGCCAGGATGGCCTCGGCGAGCAGGAGGTCCTGCCCAGTGGTCACCTTGAACGCGCGTGGGTCGCCCGGCACCAGCAGCACCGAGCGCCCCAGGGCCTCGACCATGCCCGCATCGTCGGTGGCTGCGCAATCACCTGCCTCATGGGCACGTCGCAGGGTATCGATCCTGAAGCCCTGCGGCGTCTGGACCGCGCGCAGCGCTGATCGGTCGATGGTCCGCGAAGCCCCGTCGACCGCGAGTTCGCGGATCGTGTCCACGACTGCCAGCCCGGGCACGACCGCATCGGCCCCCGCCATGACTGCGTCAATCACCGCGGCGACCACCTCGACCGGGACCAGGCATCGGGCCGCATCGTGCACGAGCACCACCGGGAAGGAGTCAGGGACCACGGCCAGCGCCCGGGACACGGACTCGGCACGGGTCGCCCCGCCGGTCACGGCCACCACGGGCACCGTGCCGGCCCGGGTCGCGGCCACCTCAGCCAGTTCGTGCTCCAGCCCGTCAGGCGCGGCCAGGATGAGCAGCCCGACCCGGGGATCTGCGACCAGCGCCCGAACGGCGTGGGCAAGGATCGGTTCGCCGGCCAGCGATGCCAGGGCCTTCGGGACACCCGCGCCCAGCCGTTCGCCCGAGCCTGCTGCGGGCACGATGGCGACGACCGGAGGGGAATCCACGGGCCTCACGCTAGCGACACGAACGCCCACCGGCCGGATTCGGCGGTGGGCGTCGCGGGGGTGATGCGGGGATCAGGACTGCAGGACCTCGTCGAGGATGGCCTCAGCCTTGTCCTCATTCGTGTGCTCGGCCAGAGCGAGTTCGCTGACGAGGATCTGGCGGGCCTTGCTGAGCATGCGCTTCTCGCCGGCCGACAGGCCGCGCTCACGCTCGCGGCGCCAGAGGTCACGGACGACTTCGGCCACCTTGATGACGTCGCCGGACGCAAGCTTCTCAAGGTTCGCCTTGTAGCGACGCGACCAGTTGGTCGGCTCCTCGGTGTACGGCTGCCGCAGGACGTCGAAGACCCGATCGAGGCCTTCGGCGTTGACCACGTCGCGCACGCCGACCAGGTCGACGTTGTCGGAGGGGACCCGGACTGTCAGGTCTCCCTGCGCCACGCGCAGGACCAGGTACTCCCGGTCGACCCCCTTGATGGAGCGGACCTCGATGGACTCGATGAGTGCTGCCCCGTGATGGGGATACACGACGGTGTCGCCAACCTTGAACGTCATTGTGCGGGAGACCCCTTCTCAGTGGACCCCCAGTCTAACACGCCGGGGTCAGGGGCCCTGTGATCGTGATCACCCGATAAGGTGCCTCCGTGATGCGATCCCGTGCTGCGACTG
>JAQBEX010000165.1:0-32948 GCA_032123675.1 Actinomycetes bacterium | reverse complement strand
GTAGTTTTCAGCGTGTAAGTCCGCCCAAACTCATCGGAGGCTCCACATGGCAACTGCCAAGGCACCCCCCAAGAAGAAGATCGGCCTGTTCGGCCAGCTCCAGAGGGTCGGCAAGGCCCTGATGGTGCCGGTGGCCATCCTTCCCGCTGCTGGCCTGCTCCTGGGCCTCGGCGCCGGTGCACAGAACATGTACAAGCAGCTCCAGGACGTCGAAGACGTCCCGGACGGTTTCTTCAAGCTGATCACGGACACGATGGTCGGTGCCGGTGACATCGTCTTCGGCAACCTGGCCCTGCTGTTCGCCATCGGTGTGGCCATCGGTCTCACGGCAGACGCTGGCGTCGCCGCACTGGCAGGCACCGTCGGGTTCCTGGTCTTCAACAAGTCCATCAGCGTGTTCATGTCGATCGAGAACGTGGCCACCCCTGCCTGCAAGCCAGAGGGCACGACGGGCGTGGTCCCGGACACCTGTCCACCGGGTCAGATAGAGATCACCACAGAGCTGGCATCGACGTCTGATCTGGGCTACTTCAACAGCCTGCCCGCGCCGGCGTTCGCCAACATCCTGGGGATCCCGTCGCTGCAGACCGGTGTGTTCGGCGGCATCATCATCGGTGCCCTGGCCGCCTGGTGCTACAACAGGTGGTTCCGCATCGAGCTGCCACCGTACCTGGGATTCTTCGCGGACAAGCGCTTCGTCCCGATCGCCACCGCAACCTTCGCCCTCCTGCTCGGACTGGTCGCGAGCTTCGGGTGGCCGCCCATCGGCGAGGCGATCAACTGGTTCGCGGACCAGATCAAGAATGCAGGCTTCGTCGGCGTGTTCATCTTCGGCCTGGTGGAGCGTTCGCTCATCCCGTTCGGCCTGCACCACATCTGGTACTCACCCTTCTGGTTCCAGTTCGGTGAGTACACCAACACAGCCGGCGAGATCATCACCGGCGACCAGCGGATGTGGTTCGCACAGCTCGCAGACGACACTCCGTTCATCGACAACTCAGGTGACGAGACCGGTCGCTACATGGCTGGCAAGTTCTCCTTCATGATGTTCGGCCTGCCCGCGGCCGCGTACGCGATGTACCGTCAGGCCAAGAGCAGTCAGCAGAAGATCGCAGCCGGCATCCTGTCGTCCGCGGCGCTGACCTCGTTCCTGACCGGCATCACCGAGCCGATCGAGTTCACCTTCCTGTTCATCGCCCCGTGGCTGTTCGGAATCCACGCGGTGTTCGCGGGACTGTCGTTCATGATCATGTACATCACCGGGACATCGATCGGGCTGACCTTCTCCGGAGGCTTGATCGACTTCCTCCTCTTCGGCATCCTCCCTGGGCGAGAACCGTGGTGGAACGTGATCATCCTCGGGTTGATCTTCATCCCGATCTACTACGTCGTGTTCACCTGGGCCGTGAAGTGGAAGGACCTGGCGACACCTGGTCGCGAGCCTGATGCTGATGCCATCGCCGACTACGGCGAGCACGAGCTGCAGCTGACTGACGAGGAGAAGGGCGCCGCGATCAAGGCTGCGGCTATCGAGGCGGACATGAGCCAGGCCGCCAAGGTCCTGGCCGCCTTCGGTGGCTTCGAGAACATCACCAGCGTCGACGCGTGCATCACGCGGCTGCGCATCTCGGTGGAGGACAAGAGCAAGGTCGACAAGGCCAAGCTCAAGTCGCTCGGTGCTGCCGGGGTCCTCGAGGTCGGCGACAACATGCAGGCGATCTTCGGCACCCGTGCCGAGACGCTCAAGGGCGAGATCCTGGACCTTCCGGGAGCTCCCCACCGGTAGTCGCTGGTCGCACCACAACCGAACAGTTCGATGAGTCGAGGGCGGGCGCCCACAGCGTCCCGCCCTCGACCCATGTTTGCCCGCCGCCACCACCGGGAATCAAGGGTGCCCGCTGCGGTTCACGCAGCGCCATCCGTGGGCACCGCCCGGGTCATCCTGGGCACCGCCCGGTGAGGAGCAGGCATGAGCACTCGCATGTCACATCCCGACGAGGTCGAGGATCGGACCTTCTGGCGCAAGGTGGGTACGGTCGCAGGGCGCGTGCCGTTCACGATCGAGGTCGTGGCCGCGTACTACGCGATGCGTGATCCAGCCACGCCCTGGCGGCACAAGGCCATCTTGGCTGGAGCAATCGCCTACTTCATCCTTCCGTTCGACGCGATCCCGGACTTCATCCTGCCGATGGGGTTCGCCGACGACGCCGCGGCCCTCACCGCTGCCGTCGGGGCCGCATCCATGTCCATCGACGAGGGGCATCGCCAGCTGGCCCGCCGGAAGCTCGGACTCATCACCGAGGGTGCGGTCTTCGAGGGGCATGTGTACGCCGATGGCGAGGCGCCCACGACCGGCTGAGCCGGGAACCGGGGCCGACTGGGAGCCCGCCTATGCTGGCCCCATGTCGGTGCACCGGGTGATGGGGCTCGAGACCGAGTTCGGCATCAGCCACCCGGGTCACCCGAACGCGAATCCCGTGCGCATGTCTGGGCTGGTCGTCAACGCACATGCGCTGGCGGCCGGCCGGCCGAACCCGCTGGCGCGTCGCTGGGACTACGACGAGGAGTCGCCCCTGCGCGATGCCCGCGGATTCGACATGACCCGGGCCGAGGCGGACCCCGCACAGCTCACCGACGACACCGGTACCGCCAATGTCGTGCTCACCAACGGGGCGCGGCTGTATGTCGACCATGCCCATCCCGAGTACTCCAGCCCGGAGATCACCAACCCCTGGGACGCGGTGGTCTGGGACCGGGCCGGGATGGTGATCGCGGCACAGGCGGCGCGCGCGGTCGCGGGGCTTCCAGAGGGCCACGAGATCGTCCTCTACAAGAACAACACCGATGGCAAGGGCGCGTCCTACGGCACGCATGAGAACTACCTCATGGACCGGCGCACGCCCTTCCACGCAATCGTCGATGCGCTGATTCCGTTCTTCGTGACCCGTCAGGTGTTCACAGGCGCAGGCCGCGTTGGGGTCGGCCAGGAGAGCCGCCGTGCGGGCTTCCAGCTCTCGAGCCGTGCGGACTTCTTCGAGGTCGAGGTCGGCCTGGAGACCACCCTCAAGCGCCCGATCATCAACACCCGGGACGAGCCGCACGCCGACCCCGCGCTCTGGCGACGACTGCACGTGATCGTCGGTGACGCGAACCTCTCGGAGACTGCCACGCTGCTCAAGCTGGGGACGACCGCGATCGTGCTGTCGATGATCGAGGCCGGTGGGCCGGACCTGGGCATCACCCTGGCCAATCCGGTCAGTGCCATGCACCAGGTGTCCCACGACCTCACGCTGAGCGCCCCCCTTGAGTGCCTGCGGCGCCCGCCACTGACGGCGCTGGAGATCCAGCAGGCCTACCTCGATGCAGCGATCGCCCACTGCGCCACCCGACCGGGGGGAACGGACCCACGCACGCGCGAGGTGCTCGACCTGTGGTCCGAGGTGCTCGCGGCGCTGGCCGCAGACCCCCGCAGCCTGTCCGACCGATTGGACTGGGTTGCCAAGCTCGCGCTGCTCGAGGGCTACCGCCGTCGCGACGGCCTGGCCTGGTCGGCGCCCAGACTGGCGGCTGTTGACCTGCAGTACGCCGACACCCGCCCGGAGAAGGGGCTGGCCATGCGCCTGGAGCAGCGCGGCTCGCTGCACCGGTTCACCACTGATGAGCAGGTCGCGCGCGCTGTGGTCGAGCCACCGGACGACACCCGGGCCTGGTTCCGCGGTGAGTGCGTGCGCCGGTTCGGAGACCACGTCGCGGCCGCCTCCTGGGACTCGGTCATCTTCGATGTGCCCGGCCGGTCGTCCCTGGTCCGGGTGCCGACCCCCGACCCGCTGCGCGGCACGCGCTCCCACGTTGCGGGGCTGATGGGGTCCGTCGACGGTGTTGGCGCGCTGGTGAGCGCGCTGGGCGGGTCCTGAGCGCCTCGGCGACGGGCTTCGCGCGTCGTGGCGTGGGTGGACGTGTGGCTCCCACCGTTCGGCACTAGGGTCGGACGTGACGCGAAGGAGAACCCCGTGAGCCAGTCCAGCGAGCAGCACCGCGCGCGACCGGAAGCCGAGCCCGAGGAGGCGCCGGCACCGGCCCCCTCGGCACGCAAGGAGGCCCTCGACGCAGAGGTCGACGATCTCCTCGACGAGATCGATGACGTCCTGGAGGTCAACGCGGAGGAGTTCGTCCGCGGGTTCGTGCAGAAGGGCGGGGAGTAGGTGCCCAGCACATTGCCGCCTGCCTTCTCGCCGGTGGGGGAGGCGTCCTTCGCCGCGTTCCTCAGCCAGCATCGTCCGGACCTGCTCAGTCGGCTCGTGACAGAGGGCACCGGTCCCGTGGACGCGCCACATGGGACGACCATCGTGGGAGCCACCTGGGCCGACGGAGTCGTCATGGCCGGGGACCGGCGGGCCACGATGGGCAACGTGATCGCACAGCGCAGCATCGAGAAGGTGTTCGCCGCCGATGACCATGCGTGCATCGGGATCGCCGGCTCCGCGGGCATCGCCCTCGAGCTGGTGCGCCTGTTCCAGGTCGAGCTTGAGCACTACGAGAAGATCGAGGGCTCTGCGCTGTCCCTGGACGGCAAGGCCAACCGACTGTCCACGATGCTGCGCTCGAACCTCGGGCTGGCCATGCAGGGCCTGGCTGCCGTCCCGATGCTGGCCGGCTACGACCTCGCGCAGGAGACCGGGCGGATCTTCTCCTACGACGTGACCGGCGGCCGCTACGAGGAGCACGACTTCTACTCCGTGGGGTCGGGAGCGGTGTTCGCGCGCGGTTCGCTGAAGAAGCTGTTCCGCAAGGAGCTGGGCGAGACCGAGGCGGTCGAGATCTGCGTGGAGGCGCTCTACGACGCTGCCGATGACGACTCCGCGACCGGCGGGCCGGACATGGCGCGCAAGATCTTCCCGGTCGTGGCGGTCGTGGATGCCGCCGGGTTCCGACGTGTGGACCCGGACGAGCTCGAGCGGATCTGCCAGGCCGTTGTCGACCGCAGGATGCAGCGCCCGGATGGTCCGGTCGCGCGGATGGGGCAGTGACGCCATGACCATGCCGTTCTACGTCTCACCCGAGCAGCTGATCAAGGACAAGGCCGACTACGCGCGCAAGGGCATCGCCCGGGGTCGCAGCGTGGTTGTCGTGCAGGTCGACGAGGGGATCCTGCTGGTTGCAGAGAATCCGTCGCGGGCACTGCACAAGATCAGCGAGATCTACGACCGAATCGGATTCGCAGCGGTGGGCAAGTACAACGAGTTCGAGAACCTCCGGGTCGCCGGGGTCCGGCTCGCCGACATGCGCGGGTACGCCTACGACCGGATCGACGTCACCGGCCGGAGCTTGGCCAACGCCTACGCCCAGACCCTGGGCACCATCTTCACCGAGGCCGCGAAGCCCTACGAGGTGGAGTTGGTCGTGGCCGAGGTGGGTGCCGAGGCCGCCCACGACCAGATCTACCGGCTCACCTTCGACGGGTCAGTCGCCGACGAGCACGGGTTCGTGGCGATGGGCGGGTCCTCGGAGTCCATCGCCGCACACCTGGCAGAGCACTGGGCGGAGGGGATGACCCTGGCCGACGGGGTGCACCTCGCGATTGCCGCGTTGGCCCGCTCGGTCCCGCCAGGCTCGCCGACCACGTCCAACGGCTTGCGGGAGATCCCGCTGACCCATCTGGAGGTAGCGCTGCTCGAACGGGACCGCCCGCGGCGCACCTTCCGCCGGATCGGTGCGGATCGCCTGCGTGAACTCGCCGATGGTTGATCCGCTCGGCCGGCGGATCTACGGCATCGAGACTGAGTACGGGGTCACCTGCACGTTCCGTGGCCAACGCCGGCTGAGCCCGGACGAGGTCGCCCGGTACCTGTTCCGGCGGGTCGTGGCGTGGGGGCGCAGCTCCAACGTGTTCCTGCGCAACGGCGCACGGCTCTACCTCGACGTGGGCAGCCACCCGGAGTACGCAACCGGTGAATGCGACGACCTGCGCCAGCTGGTGGTCCACGACCGGGCCGGTGAGCGGATCGTGGAGGGGCTGGCCGTCGACGCCCAGCGTCGGCTGGCCGAGGAGGGCATCGAGGGTGAGATCTACCTGTTCAAGAACAACACCGACTCGGCGGGGAACTCCTACGGCTGCCACGAGAACTACCTGGTGGGGCGGATGGGGGAGTTCTCCCGCATCTCTGACGCCCTGATCCCGTTCCTGGTCACCCGTCAGCTGATCGCCGGTGCTGGAAAGGTGCTCGCCACACCGCGTGGGACGCGCTACTGCCTGAGCCAGCGTGCCGAGCACATCTGGGAGGGGGTGTCGTCGGCAACGACCCGGTCCCGGCCCATCATCAACACCCGCGACGAGCCACACGCCGACGCCGAGCGCTACCGCCGGTTGCACGTGATCGTCGGGGACTCGAACATGAGCCAGACGACCACGCTGCTCAAGGTGGGCAGCGCCGACCTGGTCCTGCGGATGCTCGAGTCCGGTGCCCGGATGCGCGACCACACCCTGGAGAACCCGATCCGGGCGATCCGGGAGATCAGTCACGACCTGACGGGGTCGCAGACGGTGCGCCTGGCCAACGGCCGGATGCTCTCTGCGTTCGAGATCCAGTCGGACTACCTGGATCGGGTCCAGCGCTTCGCCGAGACCAGCGGGCTGGCCGAGGTGCCGGTCTATGCCCAGGTCCTTGAGCTGTGGCGACGGACCCTGACCGCGGTGTCGACCGATGACCTGTCCCTGGTCGACACCGAGATCGACTGGGTGATCAAGCGCCGCCTGCTGCAGCGCTACATCGACAGGCACGACCTGTCGTGGAGCTCGCCGCGGATCGCCCAGCTCGATCTGGCCTACCACGACGTGTCCCGCGAGCGCGGGCTGTTCAACCTGCTGGAGGCCCGCGGACTGGCTGAACGGGTGGGATCGGACATCGAGGTCTTCGAGGCCAAGTCGACCCCGCCACCGACGACCCGCGCCCGGCTGCGCGGTGAGTTCATCACTGCTGCCCAGGGCGCCCGCCGCGACTTCACCGTGGACTGGGTCCACCTCAAGCTCAACGACCAGGCACAGCGAACCGTGCTGTGCAAGGACCCGTTCAAGGCCCAGGACGAGCGGGTGCAGCGCCTGATCGACTCGATGTGACCCAGGATTCGGCCATCGCCGGGTGTCCAACTAGAGTGCGGCAGATGAATCGCGCCATGCCTGCTGCCCTCGCCCTTGCCCTCGGTCTGGGCCTTGCCGGGTGCTCATCGGACTCCACTGCTGAGACGACCCAGACCACCGCCGCGGCCGACGCAGGCAGCACGGGGGACTCCTACACCTACGAGGGCGTCACCGTCACCGGTGCCGAGGGTGCGGAGCCGACGATCACCCTCGACGCCGACTTCGGCGCGGTGGACGAGCTGGGTATCGCCGACGTGTATGCCGGAAGCGGCGATGCGGTCGAGCCCGGCGCGACCGCGACCGTGAACTACGTGGGCGTGGGCCAGATGTCGGGAGAGGTGTTCGACTCCTCATGGCAGCGCGGTGCGCCTGCGACGTTCTCGCTCGACCAGGTGATCGCGGGCTGGTCGCAGGGGCTCGTCGGCATGCAGCCCGGCGGGCGCCGAGTGCTGGTCATCCCCGCGTCGCTGGCCTATGGCGATGCGGGCGCCGGCGCCGGCATCGCCCCCGGCGAGACCCTGGTGTTCGTCGTCGACCTCATCGAGCAGACATCGGCCGGCTGACAACCCAAGTACCACCGAACTGACCCGTCCACCGAGAGGAACCCCATGGCCGACCTGACCAAGCCCGAGATCGACTTCCCCGAGGGCCCGGCGCCCACCGAGCTCGTAGTCCGCGACCTGCTGGTCGGTGCGGGCGCCGAGGCGGTGCCCGGCGCCCAGGTCACGGTCAACTACGTCGGGGTGGACTACGCGAGCGGCGATCAGTTCGACTCGTCCTGGGACCGCGGTGAGCCGATCACGTTCCCCCTGGCCGGACTCATCCAGGGCTGGCAGGACGGGATCCCCGGCATGCGCGCCGGTGGCCGTCGTGAGTTGGTCATCCCGCCGGCGCTGGCCTATGGCCAGACCGGTCGGCATGCGCTGGCCGGCAAGACCCTGATCTTCGTGATCGACCTGCTCGCCGTTCGTTGATGGCCGATGCGGCCCAGCCCGACAGCCATGCCGAGCAGAACAGCAGGGTCGAGTTGACCAGCAGGGCCCAGCCGTACAGCAAGGCCGAGCGGCTGCTCAACCTGCTGATGGCCCTGCGGGGCACTCACGTGGGCCTTGATCGCGAGCAGATCCGCTCGGTGGTGCGTGGGTACAGCCCAGAGGCGTCTGCGGAGGCCTTCGAGCGGATGTTCGAGCGTGACAAGGACGAGCTGCGGGCGATGGGTGTGCCCGTGGCCACGCTGACCGACGCCTCGGGCGTGGTCACCGGCTACCGGATCGAGGGCGACTGGGCGTTGCCACCCCTGGCCCTGAGTCGCGCTGAACTGGCCGTCCTCGGGCTGGCGGCGCGGGTGTGGCAGCGTGCCGACCTCGCACCTGCCGCGCTCAATGCCCTGCGCAAGGTCGAGGCCCAGTTGGGGATGCGCTCCTCAGAGCCGGGCGCGGCCCCGATCGCCGGCCTGTCGCTGGACTCACCGGCCGTGCATGCCCTGATCGATGCCGCGGGGACCCGCACGCCGATCACCTTCGAGTACAGCAAGGGCCAGGATGCGGCGACCGAGCTGCGCCACATCCAGCCCTGGGGCACCGTCTGGTGGCGGGCGCACTGGTACCTCGTGGGGTTCGACACCGATCGTGACGACGTGCGGGTGTTCCGCGCCTCCCGGATCGCTGGCACGGTGCGGCCTGACCCGCACGGCTCGGACTACGAGGTTCCGGCCGGCTTCGACGCTGCCGACGCGATCGGCCGGTTCGCGCGTAGCGATGCCACAGCCCTCGAGCTGGCGCTCGACCCCGGGGTGGCGGCGGACCTCCGGCTGCGCGGCGAGCCGCGGGGCCGGACCGAGGATGGCGCGGACGTCGTGGTCCTGCCCGTCGCGGACCTGACCTCCGGAGTTGGATCAGTGCTGGCCTTCGGAACCGGTGCGCGGGTGATCGGACCTCCCGATGCGGTGCAGGAGGCCCGCGGGCAGCTCGATGCGCTGATCGATTCCCTGGCGGCACCGGCTCCCAGGGCAGGGCGGCCGCTGACCGCCGGGGTGGCGCCGGGCGGGCCGGGCACAGCCCAGTTCGCACGCCTGCTCGCCCTCGTCCCGTGGCTGGCCGCCAACAGCGGGGTTCCGATCTCCGATGCCGCCGCGCACTTCGGGATCTCCGAGGAGCAGCTGATCGCTGACCTTGGCTCGGTGATCACCTCGGGAGCTGACGACTGGACCCTGTTCGACATCCAGTACTGGGAGGACGGCGGAGAGATCGACGTCATCGATGCCCTCGATCTCGATGCCCCGCTGACCCTGACCCCGGACGAGGGACTGGCCCTGGTCGTCGCGCTCAACGCGCTGGCCGCGGTCCCGGGGGGTTCGCGAAGCGAGGAGCTGTCCTCGGTGACCGCGAAGCTGACGGCGGCACTGGGCCGGCATGCGCCGGCTCCCGGTGCTGTCGCGGTGCGCGTCGACCTCCCTGCCGAGGTGGTGGCACCGGTTGAGGAGGCGCTGGCCACCGGGCGGGCTGTGGAACTGACCTATCTCGGTGCGGTCCGAGATGAGGTGACGCAGCGGGTCGTGGACCCGCTCGGCCTCGTGGTGGTCGATGGGTACGGCTACGTGCGTGGGTACTGCCGCTCTGCGGGCGGGCTGCGGATGTTCCGTGTCGATCGGATCCTGGCCATCTGCGTCAGCACGGAGGCAGCGCGGGACGTGGGTCAGGCGGGGGCGGTCGAGCCAATGGCCGTGGCCCTCGACTCGACGGGCCGCCGCATCGTGGTCGATGTGCCCGCAGGTTCGCCGGTGCTCGACCGGAACCCGGTGGCGCGCCGGTGGAGCCTGCCCGGCGAGCTGGTTCGTGCCGAGCTCCCGGTGGGGGACTTCACGTGGGCGCGGCGGCTCGTGCTCAGCTCCGCCGGGGCGGTCGTCCTGCGCGAGCCCGGGTGGCTCGTCGAGGAGCTGATCGCCTCCGCGCGCGCGGCCCGAGCCCGGTACCAGCACGAGGTTGTCGCCGAAGAAGCCTCCCACTAGTTGCATCAGCACCTCGCGTAGTCACATGATGCCTGAGAAGCCTCACGTCGAGGCGATCGGGCACTGATGCGACCGGCAAGCAGCAGCCGAGCACACGAGGAGGTGGAGGATGACGACCATCAAGGCCACGTGCCCGCGATGCGGCGATGTCGACCTCGCCCCCGCAGATGTGCGGGTCACCGTGGCCGCCGAGCTCGGGTGGTCGACCTACACCTTCACCTGCGGCGGGTGCGCGGACAGCGTCTGCAAGTCCGCAGACGACGACGTCGTGCAGCTGCTGACCGGTGCCGGTGTCCGAGTTGTCCACATCGAGATCCCGTTGGAGTACCTTGAGGCCCGCGTGATCGAGCGCACCTCTCGGCCGCTGACCCGAGACGACCTGCTCGACTTCGCCCTGTGGCTGGCGTCGGTCGATGACGTCGTGATGGCGGCCGACCAGGAGGTCTGAGCCGCGACTCGATGCGTGTGGATTGGGCAACGGCCCAGCGCAGTCGTACTCTTTCGGTATCCCGTGAATTGCGGGTCCTGACGCAGGAGGGTACATGCCCAACATCCGCGGCCCTGAGCTGCTCATCCTCGTGCTGGTCATCGTCGTGCTGTTCGGTGCCAAGCGGCTCCCGGACGCTGCCAGGAGCGTCGGTCGGTCGCTGCGGATCTTCAAGTCCGAGACCAAGGGCCTCGTGGACGGCGAGGAGACCGCGGAGGGATCGACCACGACCGCCGCAGCCCCGGCTCCTGCCCCGGCACCCCTGCCGCCAGCTGCCCCGGCCCAGCCAGCCATCCCGGCCGAGCAGGTTGCCCCGCCGGCCCCGATCGACGCGGTCACGCCGCCCGTCGTTCCCGGGGCCAGCAACTCGTCCCTGGCCCCGAACACCGATGAGGCCCGCTCCGCGTTGCAGCAACCGCCCAGCCAGGCGTGAGCGCGCCGCCCGTGCCCGGCGGAACCAAGGGCCGTGCCGGCAACCCCGAGGCGGCGATGCCCCTGCGGGAGCATCTGGGCGAGCTGCGCTCCCGGCTGGTCAAGTCATTGGCCGCGATCGCCCTCGGGATGGTGGTGGCGTGGTTCTTCTACGAGGAGATCTTCGCCGCCATCCGGTCGCCGTTCGATGACGTCATGGCCCAGGCCGAGGCCGATGGGCGGGACATGACGCTTGCCTTCACCGGCGTCGCCGACCCGTTCGTGATGCAGTTGAAGGTGGCCGGCGTGGCCGGCATCCTGCTGGCCAGCCCGGTGTGGCTCTACCAGCTCTGGCGATTCGTCACTCCGGGCCTGCATGGCAACGAGCGCCGCTGGGCGCTGGGGTTCGCCGTGGTCGCCACCCCGATGTTCGTCGGTGGCGCGTATCTGGCCTACACGGTGATGCCCCGTGGCCTGGAGATCCTGCTCGGGTTCACCCCGGAGAACATCGACAACATCATCTCCGTGGATCGGTACCTGTCGTTCTTCCTCAGGATGATGCTGGTCTTCGGCCTGGGCTTCATGCTCCCGCTGCTTGTCATCGGGCTGAACTTCGCCGGCGCGCTCACTGCGAAGCGGCTCTGGTCCTGGTGGCGTTGGATCGTGCTGGGGGTCGTGGTCTTCGCGGCCGTGGCCACCCCGACCGGGGATCCCTTCAACCTCGCGCTGCTGGCCGTCCCGATGCTCGTGCTGATGCTGCTGGCTGGGCTGATCTGCTGGCTCAACGACCGACGCCGGTCGCGCCGTCGGGATGAGCAGCCGCAGTGGGACGACGACGAGATATCTCCCTTGGACGCCTGATCCGGGCCGCGTGCAGTAGCGTGCACGCCTGTGCAGCGCCGCATCGCAGTAGTCGTCAACCGAGCCTCCGGCGCGGGTCGGGTCGACCGGCACGTGGCCGCGGTCCTCACGGGCCTGGCCAGCAGGGGTGACCACGTGGTGGCCATCGAGGGTGAGTCGGAGCAGGCGGCCCGAGAGGCGCTGGCCGAGGCCATGACCCGGGGTCTTGACGTCGTCGTCGCCCTCGGCGGGGACGGCACCGTGCACCTGGCCCTCCAGGCGGTCGTCGGAACCCCGACCGCGCTCGGGATCGTCCCGCTCGGCACCGGGAACGATGCCGCGACCTCGGTGGGGTTGGCACGGACCAGCCCGGAGGCGGCGGTGTCGGTGATCCTCGCCGGGCACACGCGGGCCTTCGACGTGGGGCGGGTTGAGGCCGCCGACGGCACGGTCCGGCACTTCCTGTGCGTGCTGAGCACGGGGTGCGACTCGAGCGCCAACGAGCGTGCCAACATGATGTCCTGGCCATCCGGGACCGGCCTGTACGTCCGGGCGATGCTGGCTGAGCTGCGCGGGTTCACCCCCATTCCCTACACCGCCGACTTCGACGGCGAGGTGGTCCGTGACGAGGGCATGCTCGTCTCGCTCGGGAACGGCCCCAACTTCGGTGGCGGCATGCAGGTCTGTGCGGGCGCGGACCTGCATGACGGCCTGCTCAACCTCATCTGGGTGCACAGCCTGCCTCGTCACAAGCTGCTGCTGCTGTTCCCGAAGGTCTACACGGGCCGGCATCTGGAGCACCCCCAGGTCGAGTCGCGGCTCGTGGCCCGCGCAGTCATCGACGCGCCCGGACAGATCGCCTATGCCGACGGGGAGCGGGTCGCGCCGCTGCCGATCACGGTAACGGCCGTGCCGGACGCGGTGCAGGTGCTCGTCCCCGGGTAGCGTCAGCGCCATGGATGATGGCGCGTTGGCCCAATTCCGGGACCTGTACGAGTTCGGGCTCGACGCCTTCCAGGAGCGGGCCTGCGACAGCATCCTCTCCGGGCGCGGCGTGCTCGTTGCGGCCCCGACCGGTTCGGGCAAGACCGTGGTGGGTGAGTTCGCCGTGCACCTGGCCCTCGACCGTGGCACGAAGTGCTTCTACACCACTCCCATCAAGGCGCTGTCCAACCAGAAGTACCACGACCTGGTCCAGCGATACGGTTCCGAGCGGGTGGGGCTCCTGACCGGCGACAACTCGGTCAACAGCGAGGCGTCCGTGGTGGTGATGACCACCGAGGTGCTGCGCAACATGCTCTACGCCGGCTCCCAGACCCTGGCCGGCCTGGACTTCGTGGTCATGGACGAGGTGCACTACCTGGCCGACCGCGAGCGCGGACCCGTCTGGGAGGAGGTGATCATCAACCTCCCCGAGCACGTGAGCGTGGTGGCCCTGTCGGCGACCGTCAGCAACGCCGAGGAGTTCGGCGCCTGGCTCGCCGAGGTCCGTGGTGACACCGACATCGTGGTCGAGGAGCATCGTCCGGTGCCGCTGTGGCAGCACGTCATCGCAGACCGGAACCTGCACGACCTCTTCGTCGATGAGCGGGGCAAGGCAGTCAACCCCGAGCTGGTGCGGCTCGCGCGCAACGACCAGACCATCAACAAGGCACGCCGGGACCACCGCAGCGGTGGCGGGCGCCACGGCGGGCCGAATCGCCCGGCCCCGGGCCGGCCACAGCGCGGCGGCCGACGGCCACGGCCGATGCCGGGTGCCCAGCGCCCTGACGTGGTGCGCGCCCTGCAACGGGCCGACCTCCTGCCCTGCATCAACTTCATCTTCAGCCGAGCCGGCTGCGAGGCGGCGGTCGAGCAGTGCCTGCACGCAGGCCTGCAGCTCACGACGCCCGCCGAGCGGGTCGAGATCCGCGAGCGGGTCCTGGCCCGGCTCGGCGACCTTCCGCCCACGGACCTGGCGGTGCTCGGGTTCGACGGATGGCTCGATGGACTCGAACGCGGGATCGCGGCCCACCACGCCGGGCTCATCCCCACCTTCAAGGAGGCAGTCGAGGAGCTGTTCCAGCAGGGGCTGGTCAAGGTGGTGTTCGCCACCGAGACCCTGGCGCTCGGGATCAACATGCCCGCCCGCGCAGTGGTGCTCGAGCGGCTCGTGAAGTGGAACGGTGAGACCCATGCCCCGATCACCCCGGGGGAGTACACGCAGCTCACCGGGCGGGCTGGTCGGCGCGGCATCGATGTCGAGGGACATGCGGTGGTCGTGTGGCACCAGGGGATCGATCCCACTGCACTCGCGGGGCTCGCCTCCACCCGGACGTATCCGCTGGTGTCCAGTTTCCGCCCCTCGTACAACATGGCGGTCAACCTGGTCGGCCAGCTGGGCAAGCCTGCTGCCCGTGAGGTGCTGGAGTCCTCGTTCGCCCAGTTCCAGGCCGACCGGGGGATCGTTGGGCTGGCCCGCGAGATCCAGCGCAACGAGGACGCAATCGCCGGATACGAGGAGTCGATGACCTGCCACCTCGGCGACTTCGGCTCCTACGCCCAGATCCGCCAGCAGCTCTCGGCCCGTGAGAAGGGGATGTCCCGCGCGGGTGTGGTTGCCCGCCGCAACGAGGCGGCTGAGGCCCTGGCCGATCTGGTCCCCGGCGATGTCATCGTGGTCCCCAGCGGCCGCCGCGCGGGGCTGGCAGTCGTCATCGACCCCGGGCTGTCACTGGGGGAGGACCCGCGCCCCTTCGTCCTGACGATCGACCGACAGGTGCGTCGCCTGGGGGTCGTGGACTTCCCGACACCACCCCAGGTGCTGGACCGGGTCCGGATCCCGCGGTCGTTCTCCGCGCGGTCGGCCAACTCCCGGCGTGAGCTCGCGGCGCTGCTGCGCACCCGCACCGAGGGGCTCGACATTCCGAAGAAGGGCCGACGCGCGCGTTCGCACGACGAGGACGCTGAGTTGGCCGACCTCCGGGCCCAGATGCGCGCCCATCCCTGCCATGGGTGCTCGGACCGCGAGCAGCACGCCCGCTGGGCCGAGCGTGCTCATCGGCTGCGCACCGAGACCGCGGGCCTCAAGCGCCGACTCGAGGGCCGCACCAACTCGATCGCCCGCCAGTTCGACCGCATCTGCGCGGTCCTCACGGAGCTGGGCTACCTGTCCGGTCCCGTGGGGACGCCGGAGGTGACCGAGGCGGGGCATCGGCTGAGCCGGATCTATGGTGAGTCCGACCTGCTCGCGATGCAGTGCCTGCGCGAGGGTCTGTGGGACGAGCTGACCGCCCCGGAGCTCGCGGCCGCGTGCTCGGCACTCGTGTACGAGACCCGGGGCGGGGCGGAGGCGGGGTCACCACCACCCCGGGTGCCACCCGCGATCCGGTTCACCCAGGACGAGACCATGCGGATCTGGGGATCTCTGGAGGTCCTGGAGAAGCGTCACCGGCTGCCGGCCACCCGCCAGCCTGACTTCGGATTCGCCTGGGCGGTCCACCGGTGGGCCGGTGGGGGCACCCTGCGCTCCGTGCTGACCGGCTCGGAGCTCACGGCTGGGGACTTCGTCCGGTGGTGCAAGCAGGTCATGGACTTCCTCGGGCAACTCGTCGCCGCCGCGCCGGGCACACCTGTCGCCGAGGCGGCCCGCACGGCCATCGACTCGATCCGGCGGGGCGTGGTTGCGGTCACCATCGAGGAGTGAGCCGCACTGCGCATGTGACGTAATCCGTGCACCGGGGGTCTTGGCACGCAGTGCCGGCAGGAGGATCATGGACCTGTGGTCAGCGAAGGGCTGCGCGGCGCGACGGGGCTGTCGGCGACTGTGGTCGTCGACGGGCGGGAGTGCACGGCCCGATCGGTGGCCGGAGGCGGTCCCGCCGACGTGACCGGGGTGGCCGTCATCGCCACGACGGCCCCCTGCGTCCAGAACGCACTGGACTGGATGCCCGGACGGATCCTGGTCCTCGCCGACGCGGCATTGTCGGGGGAGTGCCTCAAGGCCGTGGCTCGGAGCACCCACCTCTCGACGTTCGCCGCGATCGTGGTGCTGGGCGAGGATCCTGTGGACGTCGAACCCCTGGCCTGCGCCGGGTCGGCCCCGGTCGTGATCGTCAGCCGGCTCTCGGACCAAGCCCGCATCCGCAGGGCAGTGCGCCTGGGTGTCCGGGTCGGCCAGGGGTCGCCAGAGACCGCGGACCTGCACGTGGCGCACCCGCCGCGTCCCCGCAGGGGTGGGTCGAGCTCGATCATCCTCGACGTACCCGGAACCGTCGGGCACTGAACCCTCGGGCACTGAACCGTCGGGCACTGAACCGTCGGGCACGGAACCGTCGTCAGGGGCCGGCGGCCGCCGCTGGTGGGCGCAAGGCATCGGTGAGCCGCTGGATGGGTGCGCCGATGCCCCACCTGGCGGCCAGCGCGTCGAGAACATCCGGATCGGCTGGCTCCGCGGGCACCGCCACGGATACCTCCGCCAGGGGCACGTCTGCGGCCCGGACCACGCGCTCCGCCCTCAGCAGGTAGTCGCGATGGCCATCCAGCGCAGAGGTGATCCGGGGGCTGAGCCCACCGCCGTCAGTACCGACTGCGGCGAGGATCCCGTCCATGTCCCCGAACCGCCCCAGCAGGCTGGCCGCGGTCTTCGCGCCGATCCCCGGAACGCCGGGCAGGCCGTCGGAGGGATCGCCGCGGAGGATGGCCATGTCCGTGTACTGCTGCGGCCGCACTCCGTGCGCTGCGACCACCGCGGCCTCGTCGAGCAGCTCCACGCGGCGGATCCCACGCCCGGTGTAGAGCACCACGACCCCGGAGGCATCATCGACGAGCTGGATGAGGTCCCGGTCGCCGGTGACCACCTCGACCGGCTCGCCGCGAGCAGCGTGCCGTCGGGCGAGGGTGGCGATGACATCGTCGGCCTCGAACCCGGGCGCGCCCACGCGGGCGATCCCCATGGCCGCCAGGACGTCGGCGATGATCCCGACCTGGACCCCGAGCGTTTCGGGTTCGTCCTCGGCCCCATCGGCCGCGACGCGGTGCGCCTTGTAGGAGTCCAGGAGGTCGACCCGCCACTGCGGCCGCCAGTCGTCGTCCCAGCACGCGACCAGCCCAGAGGGGCCACGCGAGGTGACCAGCGCGGTGCACATGTCGAGGAATCCCCGCACAGCGTTGACCGGTGTGCCGTCCGGGGCCGCGATCGACTCCGGAACTCCGTGGAACGCGCGGTAGTAGAGCCCCGCTGAGTCCAGCAGCATCAGCATGGTCGCATCCTGCCACCGACCGGGGAGTAGCGTGACGATATGACCGATCGCATGCTCCCCACCCCCGAGGCCGCGGACCTGATCGACCTTGCCGCGGACATCGCAGATCGGGAGCTGGCCCCCCGGGCCGCCGCCGCCGAGGCCGCTGGGGAGTTCCCCCGCGAGGTGTTCGACCTCCTTGGCCGTGCGGGGTTCATGTCACTGCCCTATCCCGAGGAGGTCGGTGGCGGCGGGCAGCCCTACGAGGTCTACCTGCAGGTCCTCGAGGAGTTGGCTGCCCGCTGGATGGTGATCCCGCTGGGGGTCTCCGTGCACGTGCTGTCGTGCTTCCCCGTGGCCGTCTGGGGGACCGACGAGCAACGGTCGCGCTGGTTGCCGAGGATGCTCAGCGGCGAGACGGTGGGCGCCTACTGCCTGTCCGAGCCGCACTGCGGATCCGATGCCGCGGCCCTGACGACCCGCGCCGAGCTCGACGGTGACCGGTACCGCGTCACCGGCGTGAAGGCATGGATCACGCATGCGGGAGTGGCCGACTTCTACAACCTGATGGTGCGCACCGGGGACTCGGGTTCAGCCGGCATCAGCTGCCTGGTAGCCGCCGCAGACACCCCCGGGATGTCGTTCGCGCCGGCGGAGCACAAGATGGGCGCGATGAGCTCGCCGACCGCCCAGGTCCTGCTCGACTCCGCAGAGGTGCCGGTCGAGGACCTGGTGGGTAGGCCGGGGGAGGGCTTCCAGATCGCCATGCAGGCGCTGGACTCCGGGCGGCTCGGGATCTCGGCCTGCGCAGTCGGGCTGGCCAGGGGCGCGCTCGACCAGGCACTGTCCTACGCACGGGAGCGGCGGGCCTTCGGACAATCCATCGCCGGGTTCCAGGGGCTCCAGTTCATGCTGGCCGACATGGACACCCAGATCCATGCCGCCCGGGCACTCCTGCTGGAGGCGGCCAGGCTCAAGGACGCCAATCGGCCCTTCAGCCTCCCAGCTGCCCGGGCCAAGCTGATGGCCACGGATGTCGCGATGCGCGTGACCACGGATGCGGTCCAGGTCCTCGGCGGCGCGGGCTACACCACCGATTTCCCCGTCGAGCGATACATGCGCGAGGCGAAGATGCTGCAGATCGTCGAGGGCACGAACCAGATCCAGCGCGTGGTCATCGGCCGCGCACTGGCCCGCGGCTAGGATCTGGAGTCATGGAGGACATCGACCGCAAGATCGTCGGCCTGCTCGCCGCTGACGGTCGAATGTCCTTCACCGACCTGGGCAAGGAGACCGGGCTGTCCACCTCCGCTGTGCACCAGCGGGTTCGCCGGCTCGAGAAGCGGGGCGTGATCATGGGCTACCGTGCTGTGGTCGACAAGGAGGCCCTGGGCCTGCCGATGACGGCCTTCGTCTCGATCAAGGCCTTCGACCCGTCCGCGGAGGACGAGGCCCCGCGCCGCATCGCCAAGCTCAGGGGCGTGGAGTCGTGCTACTCCGTGGCCGGCGATGAGGCCTACATCCTCAAGGTCCGGGTTGCGTCCCCGATCGCACTGGAGGCGCTGCTCGGGGAGATCCGCTCGCTGGCCGGGGTCTCGACCAGGACCGCCGTCGTGCTGTCGACCCCGTTCGAGGACCGGTTCGTCACGTAGCCAGCACCCGGCCTGCGCAGCGACCCGCGCCGTCCGCGTGGGTCCGCGCGGGTCAGACCTCCTCGTCGGCGTGCCGCTCCCACCAGCGTTGTCCTGCCCGGGGAAGCGTGTGGATCGGGTCGTAGTACCGGTAGTTGCGCGTCAACGCGTTGGGGTCGTCGAACTCGATGCCCGTGCGGTAGTTCTTGGTCCACTCCGAGATCCCGAGGACGGGGTCGTAGGAGTGCACCTGGTGCACCCAACGCTTGCCGACGAACGGAACGTCGCAGACGATCCTGGGGGTTGCGAAACCGGGGAGGTACCCCATGATCGCGTGCTGCAGCGCCTGGGCCTTGGACAGCGGCACGCGCCAGTGCTCGGCGTTGGGGATCATGTCGCACATGTAGAAGTAGTAGGGCATGATCCCCGCGCCGTCGAGCAGCGTGAAGCTCAGGTCGAGCAGGTCGGCGGACGTGGCATTGACGCCCTCGAGAAGCACCCCCTGGTTGCGTACGTCGCGCACTCCGGCGTCGAACATCCCGCGGACCGCCTCGGCGACGATCGGCGTGACCGATGCAGCGTTGTTGACGTGGGTGTGGATCGCCAGTGACACCCCGCGCGCGCGGGCCTTCGCGGCGACCCGCCCCATCCCGTCGACGACGTCCGGGCTCAACCAGTGCTGCGGCAGCGCCATCAGGGCCTTGGTGGCAAGCCGGATGTCGCGGATGTTGTCGATGTCGAGCAGTTCGTCGAGGTAGGACTCGAGCCGGGGCCAGGGCAGGTTGGCCACGTCTCCGCCGGAGACGACCACATCGCGCACCTGCGGGTGGGTGCTCAGGTAGGCCATGTGCTCCGCCTGTCGGTTCACCGGCTTGAGGACGAGCTTCAGCTTGTCGACGTTCGGGGTCGAGTTGCCCACGAGGTCCATGCGGGTGCAGTGCCCGCAGTACTGCGGGCAGGTGCTGAGCAGCTCGGCCAGGACCTTGGTCGGGTAGCGGTGCGTGAGACCCTCGGCGACCCACATCGCCTGCTCGTGCAGCGAGTCCCGCGACGCGTAGGGATGGCTGCCCCACTCGACAAGGCGATCGGTGAGCATCGGCAGCATGTAGAGCCGGATCGGGTCGGTGCGGAACGCCTCGGTCAGTGAGCCGGGGCCGTTGGGCAGCACCGAGCGCATCATCGTGTTGATCATCTGCGGGGTGACGAGCATCGACATCGTGGCCTTGAAGGCAAGGTCCGCATCGAGATCGGCGTAGACGCTGTCGTCGAGAAGGTCACCCATCAGCTCCCGAAGCTCACGGGTGTTCTTGATGCAGTGTGCCCGCTGCCACTGGGCCGAGCGCCACTGCTCCTCGGTGACATCGGCCCATCCGGGGAACCGGGTCCAGTCCGGCTCGGTGAGGACCACCCGCTTGTACATGTACGGCTGGTCGGGCAGGTCACGGGCCCCATCGACTGCTTGACTCGCAGACAGTGGGAATGGTTCAAGAACATCTGTCATTCGGGTAGCGTAGCGCAAGAAATCGCGGTAGGACCAGCACGGACGCGAAGTTTGTTCGTGTCCGTGCGGTGGGTACGCTGAGCTCGGACGAGGAGGAACATGGAGCACCCAACCGAGCGCGCAGTCGGCGTGCATCGCGTCATCGAGCCGCTGGGAGTGCTGCCGCAGGCGGCGTGGCGCCTGGATGCGGCCCCCGTGATCGGGCCTGACGAGGTGCGCGTGCGCGTGAGCCGGCTCAACCTCGACGCGGCGAGCTTCCAGCAGCTGCACGACAAGCACTTCGGAGATGGGCAGCGGGTCCGCCAGGAGGTAGCCGGCATCATCGCCAGCCGGGGCAAGATGCACAACCCGGTGACCGGTTCCGGGGGCATGCTGATCGGCGTGGTCGAGGAGGTCGGCGCGGAGTCGCCGCTCGGGCTTGCGGTGGGGGACCGGATCGCCACCCTGGTGTCCCTGACGCTCACTCCGCTGCAGATCCACGACGGTCTCGTCGGCTGGGACGGGATGTCCGAGCAGGTGCCCTGCGACGGGACTGCGATCCTCTTCCGCAGGTCGATCGTGGCGATCCTGCCCGGGGACATGCCAGAAGCACTGGCGATGTCGGTCAATGACGTGTGCGGAGCCCCGGCCCTCACGGCCCGCGTCGTGCGCGACCTGCGCAGCCGCGGGATGGCCCCGACGGTGGCGGTCCTGGGCGGGGCAGGCAAGAGCGGTTCGCTGAGCCTGGCTGCCGCCAGGGCGGAGGGCGCTGCACGGACGGTGGGAATCGTGCCGGTCGAGCGTGAGGCGCAGGTGCTCCGCGACTCGGGGATCGCCGACGTCGTCGCACTCGCCGACGCGCGCGACCCGGTCGGAGTGGCCGATGCCGTGGACAACGCGCTCGGTGCGCCCGCGGACATCACGATCGTGTGCGTGACCGTGCCCGGCTGCGAGCACGGCGCCGTGCTGGCCACTGCCGAGGGTGGAACTGTCATCTTCTTCTCGATGGCCACATCGTTCACGGCTGCCGCGCTCGGGGCCGAGGGGCTCGCCGCTGACGTGACCATGCTGATCGGCAACGGCTACACGCGCGGGCATGCCGCCTACGCCCTGGACCTGATCCGCAACGACGATGCGATCCGCGCGCTGTTCGAGGCCCGGCTGTCCGGCGACCAGGCCCGAGCGTCAGGTGATCAGAGATGAAGCTGCTGCTGCAGGGCGGACCGATCTACGCCCCCTCCGCGCCGGGTGCCGAGGCCATGCTGGTCGTCGACGGCACCGTCGCCTGGATCGGGCCGGCCGCCGGCGCCGAGGTGCACCGCGATGCTGCCGATGCGGTCGTGGACCTCGACGGCGCGCTGGTCGCGCCGGCCTTCGTCGATGCCCACGTGCATCACACCGCCACCGGGATGACCCTGTTGGGCCTGGACCTGCGTGGTGTGGCCAGCCGCGGGCAGCTCCTCGAGCTGCTCTCGGCGCAGGCCCGGCGCCTGCGCGGGCGCCCGATCGTCGGGCACGGATGGGACGAGACGCAGTGGCCCGACCAGGCGCTGCCGACCCGTGCCGAGCTGGACCGGGCCACGTGGGGCTCGGTGGTCTACCTGTCGCGGGTGGACGTGCACTCGGCGCTGGTCTCCTCAGCATTGATCGCACTCGTCCCAGAGGTCTCCGCCGCCCGCGGGTTCGAGGACTCCGGCCGCGTGACGGCGCACGCCCACCACCGTGCCCGCGCGTACGTGACCGAGCAGCTGCCCGGCGGGTTGCGCGCCGCCGCGCAGGCAGCGACGCGTGAGCATGCGGCGGCTGCCGGTGTCGCCAGCCTGCATGAGGCCGGCGGCCCGGAGATCAACGGGGCCGACGACCTCCGTGCGCTCATCGAGTTGGCAGCGACCACCGAGGGACCTGACCTCGTGGCCTACTGGGGTCAGGCGGGGGGTCCGGAAGCTGCCCTCGAGCTGGGTGCCCAGGGGGCTGCCGGTGACCTCTTCGTCGACGGGGCGCTCGGCTCACGCACGGCGTGGCTGCGCCAGCCATACGCCGACCAGCCCCATACGCGCGGCAACCTCTACCTGGATCCGGAGGTGGTCACTGAGCACCTCATCGCGTGCACCCGGGCAGGGGTCCAGGCCGGGTTCCATGCCATCGGCGATGCCGCGATCGACATCGTCGTGGATGGGTTGCGCAGGACGATGCAGGAGTGCGGACAGGCTGCGGTGCGGGCCGCGCGCCACCGCATCGACCACCTGACGATGGCCAGCGCCGACCATGCGGGCGTACTTGCCGAGGCGGGCGCCATGGCCAGCATCCAGCCGTCGTTCGATGCCCTGTGGGGAGCGCCGGGCGGCGCCTACGAGGCCCGGCTCGGGACCCCGCGGCACGCCGGTCTGCACGACTTCGCGGGGCTGGTCCGTGCCGGGGTCTCGCTGGCCCTGGGGTCCGACAGCCCAGTGACGGCCATCGAGCCGTGGGAGTGGGTTCGGGCGGCGATGTGGCATCACAACCCGGCGTCGCGGCTCAGTGGCAGGGCCGCCTTCGCAGCCGCCACGCGCGGTGGCTGGCGGGCTGCCCGCCGCGACGATGCCGGAGTCCTTGCTGTGGGTGCGCCGGCCACGTTCGCGGTATGGGCCGTCGAGGACCTCGTCGTCCAGGCGGCGGACTCGCGGGTCTCCAACTGGAGCACCGATCCGCGCTCGGGGACGCCGGGACTGCCACGGCTCGATCCGGGGGCACCTGCGCCCCGTTGCCTGGCCACGGTTCTCGATGGCCGCCCGATCCATGCGGTCGACGACGCACCTGTCGGCGCGGGCCTGCACGGTTCCGGGAGCGTGGACGCATGAAGCTGCAGCTCGACCAGCAGAAGGTGTCAGTGGCTCGTGAGCTCGCGGCCCTCGCCGGTCAGCCGGTCGTGGAGATGGCGCAGGCGCACACCACGGTCTCCATCGAGCGGGCCGTGCTGCGCATGGCCGGGCTGGAGGGAGCGGATGTGGACGGGATTCCCTGGGTCAACCGGCTGACCGAGAGCGTCGCGGACCGCGTTGGCCTCGACCGGGGGGTGGCGCTGCCCGTCTGGGACGCCCTGGCTGCGCAGCGGCGCGCCGGCATCGGGACCGACGCGCCGTTGCTCACGTTGGCTCAGCGTGCCGCCGCGGGGTCCGTCGAGTTCCGACAGCCGGAGGGCAGGGCTGCGGCCGCGGCGACGACGGCGGCGTTGCGGGCCGCGCGGGCCGGTGTTCGCCGGATGGACAAGCAGCGGGCCGCACGGGAGCGGCTGCTGGCGCGCTACCCGGTGGACCACAAGCCATGGATCTACCTGATCGTTGCGACCGGCAACATCCACGAGGACGTCCCGCAGGCGCAGGCAGCCGCGCGCGAGGGCGCTGACATCATCGCGGTGATCCGCTCGACCGGGCAGTCGTTGCTCGACTTCGTTCCCGAGGGTGCCACGACTGAGGGCTATGCGGGCACCTATGCCACGCAGGAGAACTTCCGGATCATGCGCCAGGCCCTGGATGACGTCTCCAAGGAGCTGGGCCGCTACGTGCGGCTCACCAACTACGCCTCCGGACTGTGCATGCCGGAGATCGCCGCGTTGGCAGGCCTCGAGCGTCTGGACATGATGCTCAACGACTCGATGTACGGGATCCTCTTCCGCGACATCAACCCGGTACGCACCTTCACGGACCAGCACTTCGCCCGGCAGGTGCACGCCCGCGCTGGGATCATCATCAACACCGGCGAGGACAACTACCTCACCACCGCGGACGCCGTGGAGGCGGCGCACACCGTGACGGTGAGCCAACTCCTCAACGAGTACTTCGGCAGGCAGGCAGGTCTGGCCGACTGGCAGCTCGGGCTCGGGCACGCCTTCGAGATCAACCCCGAGATCCCCGACTCGTTCCGCCTGGAGCTCGCCCATGCCCTGCTGGCCCGCGAGCTGTTCCCCGATGCGCCCCTGAAGTGGATGCCACCCACGAAGCACATGACTGGTGACATCTTCCGGGGGTACCTGCTCGACGGCTTCTTCAACCTGGCCGGAGTCCTCACCGGCCAGGGGATCCTGCTCGTGGGGATGATGACCGAGGCCGTCGTCACGCCCTGGCTCAGCGACCGGGACCTGGCCCTTCAGAACGTCCGGTACGTGCGGGATGCAGCCGCAGGGCTGGTCGAGGACTTCCAGCCGGCCCCCGGTGGGTTGATCGCAACGCGCGCCGACGACGTGCTCGGCGAGGCGGTCGACCTGCTGGGCCGGATCGCCGAGGACGGCCTGCTGCCAGCGATCGCCGACGGGACCTTCGGGTTGATGAAGCGCCCCGCGGATCGCGGCAAGGGCCTCGACGGCGTGGTCGTACGCGCCGAGGGCTACCTGAACCCCGTGTCCGACATCCTCGGGGAGGTGCCGGCGTGAGCAACGTGATCCGACCGTATGGTGATGCCACCGGCGACGGCATGGTCCAGGTCTCGTTCACGCTCCCCATCGCCCATGACAAGCGCGCCGAGGGCGCGGCCGCGCAGCTTGCCCGCAAGATGGGCATCGACCCGGCATTGGTGGTCCACGCCAAGGCGATGGGCCCGGAGTTCACCTTCTTCGTCGTCTACGGACGGGTCAACCACCTGGTGGAGCTGGACAAGGTGCAGGTCGTCGAGCGTGACTTCGCACTGCTCACCCCCAAGGAGGTGAACGCGCGGGTCAAGAAGCGCCTGCGCCGGCCGCTCGTGGTGGTCGGGGCCTGCATCGGCAGTGATGCGCACACCGTGGGAATCGACGCGATCCTGAACATCAAGGGCTTCGCGGGCGAGAAGGGGCTGGAGTACTACTCCGGCCTCGAGGTGCACAACCTCGGTGCCCAGGTATCGGTCCCCGAGCTGGTGGGAGCTGCGCGTCAACTGAAGGCCGACGCCGTGCTGGTCTCCCAGGTCGTGACCCAGCGCGACGCCCACTTGCAGAACACCGGGGAGATGACTGCCGCATTCCGTGAGGCGTTCCCGCGTGAGCGACGTCCCGTGATCGTGGTCGGCGGTCCCCGGTTCGACGAATCGATGGCCGAGGAGCTGGGCGTGGATCGGATCTTCGGGAAGGGCACGACGCCGGGGGAGGTCGCCTCCTACCTGGTTCATCAACTGGTCGGGGAGGCATGAGCATGGCGGATCAGGACGTGGTGGGGACCTCGAGCGCGACGCCGGGGGCCGCGAGCGCCGGCCTGCGGATCGTGCACCGGCGGTACGTTGCCTACTCGCAGGCCCACTACGCGGGCAATCTCGTGGATGGTGCCTACGTGCTGGCCCTGTTCGGCGATGTGGCCACCGACCTGCTGATCCACACCGACGGAGACGAGGGGCTGTTCGCCTCGTACTCCGACGTCCAGTTCCACGGTGCCCTGCGCGGCGGGGACGTCGTGGAGGTGAGCGCGACGCTCGTGCAAGTTGGTCGACGCAGCCGAGTGATCGATTTCGCGGCCCACGTGGTGTGCCGCGGCACGCCGGATCGCGGGCCGAACGCCGCCGAGGTGCTCGCCGAGCCGCTGCTGGTGACCTCTGCGCGGGGCACGGTCGTCGCCCCCAGGCGGGGGGAGACCACCCCCGGGTGAGCCGTTCCCCGGGTGCTGGGAGCGTCGGGCCCAGGCAGCCAGGTTCCGGCCCGGCAGCGGGTCCGCCGGCGGCAGCCGGTGGGGTCGGGGATGATGGTCCGGTGACCGCTGCCGCCGAACACTCCGTGGCAGCACGCCCCTCGGTGCTGTTCCGGCTCGTGATCGGTGCGTTGGCGGCCGTCCTGCTGGCTATGGCGTTCCCGCCCTGGAGCGTGCTGGCCGGTTGGGTGGCCGTGCCAGCCTTCGGCCTCCTGGTTGGGACCTTCCAGAACCTGTCAGCAGGCCGTGGGGCGCTCGTTGGGCTGGTGTCCGGGCTCGTCTTCTTCCTCGTCCTGCTCGACTGGCTACGAGTTCTCGGACCGGACGCCTGGGTCCTGCTGTCGCTGCTCTGCGCAGCCTTCTGGGCCGCAGCCGGTGCCCTGCTGCCCGCGCTGCTGCGCCGCCGGTGGTGGGTCCTCTCGGTTCCCCTGCTCTGGGTGGTGATGGAGGCGCTGCGCGAGCGGGTTCCGTTCGGCGGTTTCCCGTGGGGCCGATTGGCCTTCGGGCAGGCCGATACCGCCCTTGTCGGGTGGGCTGTGATCGGCGGTCCTGCTGCTGTCACGTTCGCGGTCGCACTGGGCGGGTGTGCGCTCCTGGTGGCGTGGGATGAGGTTCGTGCTGGTCGCCCGCGCAGTGTGATCGGCGCACTGCTGCTGGTCGGCGTCGTCGTCGGTGCCGGGAGCGTGATCCGGCTGCCGGACTGGGGCGGCCCGTCCTCAGGGCAGCAGCCGATCGCGGTCGTGCAGGGCAACGTTCCGAGGCTGGGGCTGGACTTCAACTCCCAGCGCCGGGCCGTGCTGGACAACCACGTGCGCGTGACCGAGGAGCTGGCTGCCGAGGTCGCGGCGGGGGAGCAGCCGGCGCCGGTGGCGGTGGTCTGGCCGGAGAACTCCTCGGACATCGACCCGATCCGCAACGCTGACGCCGGCGAACAGATCGACCGGGCCGCCGATGCCATCGACGCCCCGATCCTGGTCGGCGGGGTCGTGGTCAACCCAGCGGATCCGCCCACGGATGACCACCCGGGCACGATCCTCAACGTCAGCCTGGTCTGGGACCCCGTGACCGGCCCGGGGGAGTCCTACGTGAAGCGGCATCCGGTCCCGTTCGGGGAGTACCTCCCCTTCCGAGACCTGCTCAGCAGGGTCATCACGCGGTTCGATCGGATACCCCGTGACTTCGTCGGGGGCGAGGACGTGGGCTTCCTGGCGCTGGGCCCGATCCCGACCGGGGTCGTCATCTGCTTCGAGATCGCCTACGACGAGTTGGTCCGCGACGCGATCCGGGCTGGTGGCCAGGTGCTGGTCGTGCAGACCAACAACGCGACCTATGGAGGAACCGGTCAGCCGGAGCAACAGCTGGCCATCACCAGGGTCCAGGCCGTGGCTGCGGGACGGGCCACGCTGGTCGCCGCAACGTCAGGCATCAGCGCCGTGATCGGGTCCGATGGGAATCCCACGTGGGAGTCCCAGGAGTTCACGTCGGACTCAACGGTGGCGATGGTCCCGATGCGCACCGGACTGACGCCGGCCATGCGCATCGGCGCGCTCCCCGAAATCGCGGCTTCAGCGCTGCTGGTGATCCTCCTGCTGGCCACGCGGCGTCGCTCGTCCTGAGCCTCAGAGCTCGATGAAGACCTCATCATCGACGATCGTGACCGGGTAGGTGGTCAGGGGTGCGGGCTTGCGTCCGGCGGAGATCACCTTGCGGGACCACGAGGGGACCGATCGACCGGCGATGCCCGAGACCCAGTCCAGGTTCTCGCCGCTGCGCACAACGAACCGGGAGTTGTGCCATGGGCAGGTAATCACTCCATCGGCATAGGTGCGTCCACCGGGTCCGGAGGTCAAGGACAGGCCCAGGTGGGGGCACCTGTTCTTGGCAGCGCACAGCCCCTCGGCATCACGGGCGACGAGCACCTTCGTGCCCTGCACGTCTACCTCGGTCACCTCCCCCGCGGGGAAGTCCTGGACACGTCCGATCCGCACCGTGTGGCTCATCAGTTGCGCCTCTCGTCGTCGTTGGCGGGGACGTTACCAGCCCGCCGGCACCGTGCCGGACACCCGTCGCTCGGGCACCGTATGGCCTCTGGCTTCTGGCACACTGGCCGTTGGTGGGCTCTGCATCGGGTGTGGCCCATATCAACAGCAGGGGAATGCGATGTCCGACAGCGCAGGGGAAGTCCAGGACAAGCGTGGCATGAGCGGCGGAGCCATCGCGTCGATGACAGGGCTTGGCGTGCTCCTGGTCTTCGTCCTCCAGAACAGCGAGTCGATCGAGTTCAGGTTCCTGTGGCTGTCCTTCACGTGGCCAATGTGGCTGTACACGATCGTGGTCGCGGCCTTCGGCGCGTTGGTCTGGTTCGGGATCGGGGTCATGCGGCGGCATCGTCGCCGCAAGGACCGCCGCGACTGATCCGGGCGCGCGCAGGACGCATGGGCGCGTCCCGGTGTCCGGGCACCATGGGACAATGGTGCGGTGACTGAGCAGTTCGCCGACCTCGGCGCGATCCTCGTGATCATCCCGACATACAACGAGATCGAGAACGTTGCACGTATCACTGGCCGGGTCCGCGCGGCCGTACCTGCGGCGGACATCCTGGTCGCCGACGACAACTCACCGGACGGCACGGGTCAGGTCGCCGACGAGCTTGCGGCCGGTGATGCCCACATCCACGTGCTGCATCGCTTGGGCAAGGAGGGCCTGGCTGCGGCCTACATGGCCGGCTTCGCCTGGGGCCTGGAGCGGGGCTACGACGTCCTGATCGAGATGGACGCCGACGGGTCCCACCAGCCCGAACAGCTTCCCGGGATGCTCGATGCCCTGCGCTCGGCCGATCTTGTCCTCGGTTCCCGGTGGATCCCCGGCGGTGAGGTGGTCAACTGGCCGAGGTCCCGCGAGGTCCTGTCCAAGGGCGGCAACCTGTACACGCGCGTGGCACTCGACGTGCCCCTGCATGATGCGACCGGCGGATACCGGGTGTTCCGGGCCAGCGCACTGCGCGCCCTCGAGCTGGACAACGTCGCCTCACAGGGCTACTGCTTCCAGGTCGACATGGCTCGGCGCGCGGTCCGTTCCGGGCTGCGCGTGACTGAGGTGCCGATCACGTTCGTCGAGCGGGAGTACGGAACGTCGAAGATGAGCGGCAGCATCGTCCGCGAGGCGCTCTGGCGGGTGACCGTGTGGGGTGCGCAGGAGCGGGCGGCGAAGGTCAGGTCTGGGATGCAGCGACGGCGCAGCGCCCGGTCGGCCCGTCGTCGTGAGGTGGGGGGCCACTAGATGGCTCGGTTCGGCACGCTTGCACTGCTGGCCGCCCTCGCAGTCGCGGAGGTGGGTGCGGTCATCCTCCTGGTCGACTCGGTGGGTGGTCCGTTGACGCTGATGGTGCTCTTCCTGGATGTCGTCGTCGGCCTGGCGGTGATCAGGTGGGGTGCGCGCAGCCAGCCCCCAGTGCGTGGCTGGCGGATCGCCGCGGGCAGTTTCATCGCCCTGCCCGGGCTGGTGCTCGACCTGGTGGGGCTGGCGCTGCTGGTTCCGGCCATCCAGCGGTGGCTCGCCGGGCACGTCCTTCGCCAGACCGAGGCGGCCCTGCGCCGCGGCGGTGTCTCCGTGGTGACCGTCACTGACGCCTCCGGGGTCCCGCGCACGACCGTGGTCCCGGGTGATGTGGTGCCCGGCGAAGTGGTGGACGTCGATCCCGCGGAGGCCGGCCCCGCGCGCGGGGCCGCAGACAGCACAACGGACCAGACCGGCCATGAGCCGGAACCTGGTCCGACGGTGATTCGCGGGGAGATCCTTGGCCCGGAGGACTGACCGCCTCAACGGTCCAGGAGGATCAGCGACCCGCGGGGTGAATCACGCCGAGCGACTGATGTGCTCGCCACGCATCTCGCGCAGGATGTCCAGCCGCTCCTCGAGGACCTCCTCGAGCTCGGCGATGGAGCGCCGCTCCAGCAGCATGTCCCAGTGGGTCCGGACGTGCTTCTGCGGCTTGCGATCGGGCTCCACCCCGTCACGCAGGACGGCAGCGCTCCCGCAGGTGGCGCACTCCCAGTCGAAGGGAATCTCTGCCTCCTCTGCGAACGGCAGGGTCGTGGTGTGACCTGCCGGGCAGTCGTACGTGGTCATCAGACGCGTGGCGAAGTCAACGCCCGCATCGCTCTCGTAGCTGGTGGTCCCCAGTCGTGTCCCGCGTACAGCGCCGTTTCCCATGATGATCGTGCCTTTCCGCGTGTGAGCCTCAAGGGCCGTGCCACGCACACCCCCGACCACCTGAGGCCGGACATGTGGGTAACACTGATTGACCCGGCTCTTATTCCCTGGTCTCGCCGGTCGCAAACCTGGGGGGTGGCCCGGACCACGAATCGCGGCTGACGAGCACCTCGCGAAGCAGCGTGGGCCTGTCGGTCATGATGCCATCGACTCCCATGTCGAGCAAGGAGGCCATCTCCTGCGGGTCGTCGATGGTCCACACATGCACCGCCAGCCCCCGGGTGTGCGCCCTGCGCACCAGCGCCCGGGTGACCACCGGCAATCCGCCCATCGAGTGTGGGACTTGGGCAGCACATGCGGGGGAGCGATCGGGAACGCCCAGGACGAGCCGGGTCACCTCCGAGGGCCCCAGGGAGGACGCCAGCCGGGGGCCCGCCAGGTGGCGCAGCCGGCGCAGCCGGGCGGTGGAGAACGCCGCCACGCACACCCGATCCCATGCCTGCGCCTCGGACACCGCTCGGAGGAAGGCCTGCACGGTGTCGTCAGCCTTCACATCGATGTTGAAGTGCACGTCGGGCCAGCGCTGGAGCGCCTCGACCAGCGTGATCGGGTGCTCGGAGTCCGCCAGGTGGGCAGCACGGATCCTCGAGAGGGGTAGCGCGGACAGCTCGCCCTGAGCATCGGTCGTCCGGTTCAGGGTCGCGTCGTGGAAGACCACGGCATGACCGTCGATCGAGGCGCGCACGTCAGTCTCGATCCACCGGTAGCCCAGGTCGATCACGCGCTGGAACGTCGCCGGGGAGTTCTCTGCGCCCTCCGCGGCGCCGCCACGATGTGCGATCGCCAGGGGATGCGAGCCCTGGAGGAACGGGTGCGGCCGGTCGGACACGTCAGCGACGGACCCTGAGGTAGTCACT
The DNA here is from genome assembly GCA_032123675.1 of Actinomycetes bacterium. GTDB lineage: Bacteria > Actinomycetota > Actinomycetes > S36-B12 > CAIYMF01 > Prado023. The sequence continues at coordinate 1,985 of JAQBEX010000165.1, read as the reverse complement.
CCTGCTGTTCGTCCATCGCCCGTTCGACTGCTGGACCCGGGCCCGCCAGCGCCCGTTCCGCTTGGGGACGGCCCGCAGCTCCACGTGCCCGTTCCCGTCGGAGGTCACAATCGCGCGGGTCCGGTACTTCTTCGTGCCGCCCCGCCGGAACTGGATCTTGATCGACGTCGGCACTGGCGCAGGCTGCCACCCCATGTCGGGGTGCTTGGCCTGGAGGATCGCCGTGAAGGTCGTGAGCTCACCCCTGCGGGCCGGCTCACCGCGCGCGTTGAAGCGGCGCAGGCGGAGTCTGGCGTCGGAGGGGATGCCCGATGCGGTCATGGTCGCCGCTGCCGTCACGGCCAGGTCGGCGCGCACGACCCCGGTGCCCAACTGGTCATCGCGGCCGTTGCCGCTGAGGTCGTCCTGAGCCGTCGACTGGATCACGGACGCCGCTTCTGCGGCGCTGAGGTTGGGATTCGCTGACAGGACCAGCGCGGCCGCTCCGGAGACGTGTGGGGCGGAGAAGGATGTTCCCGACTCCGTGCTGTAGCCAGCCCCGGGGATTGCGGCCAGGATGCGCTCACCGGGGGCGGCGAGGTCGATGTGCGGCCCCGTGTTCGAGAAGGCCGATGGGTTGCCCGCGGCGTCGGTCGAGGCGACACCCAGGACGTGTGGTGAGGCTGCCGGGTACTGCACCCAGTTGTCCGAGGCGTAACTGTTTCCCCCCGCCGCCACGACGACCGCTCCCTTGGCGAACGCGTAGGCGCAGGCCTCGTCCAGGACCGGGTCGGGGTCGGGGCCGCCCAACGAGAGGTTGATCACCCGGGCACCGGCGTCTGCGGCAGCGATGATGGCTCGGGCCACCGTGCTGCTGTCGCCGAAGCCAGCTGGATCGAGTGCAGAGACTGGGAGGATCCCCGCCTGCGGGGCCACCCCGGTCATGCCGACCCCGTCAAGACCTCCGGCGATCAGGCTGGCCACGCGTGTTCCGTGGGCGTTCTGCTCCGGGGCGGGGGTCACCTCCGGGAGCAGGTCGATCTCGGGCAGGACGCGACCGGCAAGGTCGGGATGAGTGGCATCCACGCCGGTGTCGATGACGGCGACGACCACGCCTGCGCCGAGGCTCGACGACCAGGCGGCCGGGATCCCCACCGCGGGCATGTTCCACTGCGAGGGGAACAGCGGGTCGGTAGCACTCGGGGCGGCAGCGACCGGGCCAGGATCCACCGGCACCGCAGTGTTTGGAGTGGGAGTGGCCGTGTCGAAGGCCTGCAGCCGGGTCGTCCCTGCCGCCACGACTCCGGGCTGGGCGTCGAGCGCGGCGGTCAGTTCTTCGGCCTGGCTGGCAGTCTCCGTGCGCAGTTTCGTGACGGTCGGCGCGTCAGTGCCATTGTCGACGAGCACCGAGACCTCGTTGCGCGTCGCGCGCAGGCTCCCGTCGGTCTCGGTGACATCCTCCACGGAGTCCAGGAGATCGCTGTCGACCTCCACACCGATCTCGCTCGGATCGAGCACGCCCCGAGCGCTGGCGGCGGCCTCGTCACTGGACGCCGTCTCGTCGGCGGCGACGGCCGGGGACATCCCCGTCAGCAGGACCAGCGCCGTGACGCCCGCAGTGAGCGTGCGGTAGGACCGAGGCACGGCGGGCTCCTTGGGCGACGAGTGCGTGATGTCCTGATTATGGCCGCACTCAGACGCAGAACGCACTACCCTGTCCCTGCACCAGGCTAAGGCCCCCTTACGGTTCCGCTACGCAGCGTGCTGCTCGGATCCACCTCAGGGCGCACGGGCCGGTGCATCTGGTCAACCGGGGGACTGGCACCCTTGAACTGGCCGGCCCTTCGGGCCGGCCCGAGGAGGCGCGATGCAGCAGGACCCGGTTCAGCAGGCCCAGACGATCATCCACGGTCATCGGGTCGCCTATCGGTTCGCCGGCGACCCCTCGAAGCCGGTGCTGATGCTCATCCACGGGATCACCAGCAGCAGCGCCACCTGGGATCCCG